>JAEXNZ010000348.1 GCA_023439425.1 Pseudomonadota bacterium | reverse complement strand
CCGGCCTGGCTGGCCCAGGC
Organism: Pseudomonadota bacterium; assembly: GCA_023439425.1. Lineage (GTDB taxonomy): Bacteria > Pseudomonadota > Gammaproteobacteria > Xanthomonadales > Xanthomonadaceae > Stenotrophomonas. The sequence goes on along the minus strand of JAEXNZ010000348.1, from coordinate 5,341 downwards.
CTGCCTGCCCCTGCTGAAGCAGCGCGACGATGCTGCGCTGGTGTTCACCGTGGACGACCCGGCGCGGGTAGGGCAGGCCTACTGGGGCGGCTATGGGGCCGCCCAGCACGGCCTGCGCGGGCTGATCGCCAGCCTGCATGCCGAACTGGCGCGCGGCCCGGTGCGGGTCAGTGGCCTGCAGCCGGGCCCGATGCGCACCGCGCTGCGGGCGCGGGCGTTCTCCCTGGATGAGGACCAGGCGGCACGGCATCCGGAAGAGTGCGCTGAGGCGGCGGTGCTGTTGCTGTCGGCTGCCGGGGCCGAGCATCGCGGCCAGGTATTTGATATCGCGCGTTGATGGTTCGGCGCGGGCCGACCAACGGCCGGCGCTACCCATGCGGCCCCCGCGGTGCCCCCGTAGAGCCGGGCTTGCCCGGCTGCCTTTCGCGTCACCGCCCTGACATGAACGGCCATTACCTTCCGCCCTGCCGGCAAGGAGCCGGTATTTCCTGAACAGGCGGATGTGAAGAAAACGTCACGATTGCGTTGTGATGGTGTGCGCGTTGTCGCTAAACCGTCACATAACGGGGCTATCGTGTTAATCTAGTGTTAACCGTTGCGGCTGAAACCAGCCTGCGGCATAGGGAACCCAGATCTAAGTCCATTCAGCCGCTGCCGGGGCTGTGTGGGCGCGTTTTTTCTCCGCAAATCGCCACTCTCGCATCGAGGCTACCCAAAAATGACCCACCCACTCCGGATGTCCAAGCTCACCCTTGGTCTCGTGGCCGCTCTTGCTGCCGCCCCCGCCTTCGCCCAGAGCACCTCTGCCGGTGTCGGCGGCCAGGTCACGTCCGCCGCAGGCGCGCCTGTGGTCGGTGCCGAAGTCACCATCACGCACACCGAGTCGGGCACCGTCAGCCGTGCCACCACCGATGCCTCGGGTCGTTACGCTGCGCGCGGTCTGCGCGTGGGTGGTCCGTACACCATCACCATCAACAAGCCGGGTGAAGGCACCAAGACCGAAGAAGGCGTCTACCTGAACCTGAATCAGGTCAACACCATCAATGCCGCCCTGACCGGCGACGTTGCCGCCACCAACCTGGACGCGGTGAATGTTGTTGCCGTGGCCGGTGGTTCGGACGTGTTCAGCGCCAACAAGATGGGCACCGGCACCAACGTCAACCGCGAAACCATCGACGAACTGCCGTCGGTCAACCGCAACATCCAGGATTACATCCGCCTCGACCCGCGCATCTCGCAGGTCAGCAAGGCTGACGGTGCGATCTCGGCCGGTGGCCAGAACACCCGTTACAACGCGATCCGCATCGACGGCATCAGCGCCGCCGATCCGTTCGGCCTGGAATCCAACAACCTGCCGACCGAGCGTCAGCCGGTGTCGATGGATGCGATCCAGGAAATCAACATCGACATCGCCAACTATGACACCACCATCGCCGGTGGTACCGGTGCGGTGATCAATGCGGTGACCAAGTCGGGTACCAACAACTTCGGCGGCACCGTGTACTACGCGTACCGCGACAAGGACTTGGTCCGCAAGGAACTGGACGGCGTCCGCTTCAACGGCTTTGACGACGAAAAGACCTACGGCATGACCCTGGGTGGCCCGATCGTCAAGGACAAGCTGTTCTTCTTCGCCAACTACGAAAAGATGGAGCGTTCGGCCCCGGGTACCAGCCTGACCGACACCCCGTACGGCAGGGGCACCATCACCGACGCCGACATCGCCCGTGCGCAGCAGATCGCCACTGGCTACGGCTTCGACGCCGGCTCGCTGAGCGCACCGTCGAACAACACCGAAATCGAAGAATACGCGCTGAAGATCGACTGGAACATCAGCGACAACCACCGTGCTGCCGTCCGTTACAACAAGATGGAACAGAACGTGGCCCGCTTCCCGCAGATCAGCAACAGCGCGGTCTCGCTGAGCAGCTTCTGGTATGACCTGCCGAAGACCTATGAATCCTGGATGGGTGAACTGTTCAGCGACTGGTCCGAGAACTTCTCGACCGAATTCAAGATCGGTCACAAGGACTACTCGGCCATCCGCACCCCGGCCTCGAACCTGCCGCAGATCCAGGTCCGTGGCTTCGGTGGCTCGGCTAACAACTCGCTGTACTTCGGTACCGAGCAGAACACCCACGTCAACATCATTGAGTCCAAGGAACTGAGCGCCTTCGGTGCCGGTACCTGGTATGTCGGCGACCACACCGTCAAGTTCGGCTTCGATTACTCCAAGAACGAGCTGCTGAACTTCTACGGCCGTAACCTCAACGGCGTGTACGTGTTCAACAACCTCGACGCGTTTGCGGCCAATAACCCGAGCCAGTACATCGTGCGCGCTCCGCTGCCGGGTGGCAGCCTGGACGACGTCCCGGCCCGCTACGAGCTGAAGAACACTGGCCTGTTCGTGCAGGACAGCTGGGCGGTCAACTACAACCTGACTCTGCAGCTCGGCGTCCGCGTGGACATCCCGGACTTCAGCGACCAGAAGCTGTACAACCCGCGCATCATGTCGACCTACGGCTATGACAACACCGTCATGCCGGACGACAAGCTGGTGCAGCCGCGCTTCGGCTTCAACTACACCTTCGACACCGACCGTCCGACCCAGCTGCGTGGCGGCGTGGGCCTGTTCGGCGGCGCGGCTCCCAACGTGTGGATGGCCGGTGCCTACCAGAACACTGGTTTCAACTACCAGGAGTTCACCGTCAACAACCCGGGTCCGATCTTCACCCCGAACGTCAATCCGCCGTACTACCCCGGTGGCACCGTCACCGCGCGTGACAACGTGGACATCATCGAGCCGGGTCTGAAGATGCCGTCGGTGTGGAAGACCAACCTGGCCTTCGATACAGAGCTGCCGTGGTACGGCATCGTCGCTTCGGCTGAGTTCCTGTATACCAAGGTCAACGACGCGCTGTACTTCGAGCGTCTGGACCTGTCCGGCCCGAATGGCAGCTACACCCGCATCGGCCAGGACGGTCGTGAGCTGTTCTGGAATCCGGAAGGCTACCTGCCCGCCACCGCAGCCAACCGCTACCTGGTGCAGGAAGGTCAGACGGCTTCGAATGGCCGGCCAGTGCGCGGCAAGGCCAACCGTCCGGGCAACATGGGCGACGTAATGCTGCTCCGGAACACCGACAAGGGTTCCAGCCGCCAGTTCACGGTCGGCCTGAACAAGCCGCTGATGGAAAACTGGGGCTGGTCGCTGGCCTACACCTACACCGCCGCGAAGGAAGTCAGCCCGCTGACCAGCTCGCAGAACACCTCCAACTGGGGCAGCACCCTGATCGGCACCGCCAATGAAAACGTGGCGTACGATTCGCGCTACGCGATCAAGGACCGCGTGACCGCTTCGCTGAACTGGAAGAAGGCGTTCTTCGGCGACTACAACACCAGCGTCGGCCTGTTCTATGAAGGCCGTTCGGGTCGTCCGTTCAGCTACATCTACTACAACGACATGAACGGCGACGCCGCCTCGACCTCGGGTGCCGGTGCCTTCAACGACCTGTTCTACGTGCCGAATGGCCCGGGCGACGTCCTGTGGACGGGCGGTGCCGCTATGGAGAAGTCGTTCTTCGACTGGCTGGCCAAGAACCCGCAGCTGGCCGCCTACCAGGGCCAGATTGCTCCGGCCAACGAGTTCCGTACCGGCTTCGTGAACACCTTCGATGTGCGTATTTCGCAGGAGTTCCCGGGCTTCATGAAGGAGCACAAGGGTGAGCTGGCGCTGGACATCATGAATGTCGGCAACCTGATCAACAAGAAGTGGGGCCGCATCAACGACTACGGCTTCAACTCGACCGCTCGTGTCGCCAACTACGCGGGTATCGATCCGGCAACCGGCAAGTACATCTACAACTTCACCTCGGCTGATGAGCCGTCGATCCAGGAAAACAACAACGACAAGGGCAACACCGGCGTGTCGCGCTGGTCGATGCAGCTGACCCTGAAGTACAAGTTCTGATCCATCGAACTTGACGCGTTAATTAAAACGGCCGGGGCAACCCGGCCGTTTTCCTTTTTAAGGGGGCAGCGGTACAGTCGGCAACCTTGAAGAAGCGAAAAAAGAATGACCATGACGATCAGTGAAACCCCGGCACGCACGCTGCCGGTGCAGGACGCGCGGATCTACCCGCGCGGTGGGCTGGATGTGCTGTCCCGGGCCGAGGTGGCGCGCCTGCGCGATGCCTCCGGCGGCGGCATGCACGAGCTGCTGCGGCGCTGCGCGCTGGCGGTGCTGACCAGCGGCAGTGCCTCGGACGACCCGCGCGCGGCGCGCGATCTGTACCCCGATTTCGACATCCAGGTCGCCCAGCAGGACCGTGGCGTCCGCATCGACCTGGTCAACGCCCCGGCGATGGCCTTTGTCGACGGTGAAATCATTCGCGGCGTGGCCGAACTGCTGTTCGCGGTGGTCCGTGACCTGGCCTACATGGCCATCGAGATGGGCCCGGCCTACGCGGCCGAGCTGGAGTCGTCCGAGGGCATCACCAATGCCGTGTTCGGGCTGCTGCGCAACGCGCGCATCCTCAACCCGGGCGACCCCAACCTGGTGGTCTGCTGGGGCGGCCACTCCATTGGCCGCGACGAATACCTGTACACCAAGCAGGTCGGCTACGAGCTGGGCCTGCGCGGGCTGGACATCTGCACCGGCTGCGGCCCGGGCGCGATGAAGGGCCCGATGAAGGGCGCGACCATTGCCCATGCCAAGCAGCGCAAGCACACCACGCGCTACATCGGCCTGACCGAGCCGGGCATCATCGCGGCCGAGTCGCCGAACCCGATCGTGAACCACCTGGTGATCATGCCGGACATCGAGAAGCGCCTGGAGGCCTTCGTCCGCATCGGCCACGGCATCATCGTGTTCGCCGGTGGCGTCGGCACCGCCGAGGAGATCCTGTACCTGCTGGGCATCCTGCTGCGTGAGGAAAACAAGGACCTGCCGTTCCCGCTGATCCTGACCGGCCCGACCGTGGCCGCGCCGTATTTCGAGCAGATCGACCGCTTCATCCGCCTGACCCTGGGCGATGCGGCCGCCGAGCGCTACCAGATCATCATCGGTGACCCGGTCGCCGTGGCCCGGCAGATGTCGGCGGGCATCAAGCGCGTACGCGAGCACCGTCTGGCGCAGAAGGACTCGTTCTTCTTCAACTGGTCGATCGAGATCCCGTGGGAGTACCAGCAGCCATTCGTGCCGACCCACGAGGCCATGGCCGCGTTGGACCTGCACCACGGGCGTCCGCCGCACGCGCTGGCCGCCGACCTGCGCCGGGCCTTCTCCGGCATCGTCGCCGGCAACGTGAAGGAAGACGGCATGCGTCGCATCGAACAGTTCGGA
>JAEXNZ010000330.1 GCA_023439425.1 Pseudomonadota bacterium | reverse complement strand
CCCCTACCGGTAGATGACGACCGTTGGTCGTCATCCGGACCGCACGTCACCACCACTCGCCCGGTGATATACATGCCCCTCCTCATCACGAAGGACCCAGCATGGAAACCATGGAACTGCATCGCGGCCGCCTGATCGACCACATCCAGCTGGTGGTCCGCGACCTGCCCGCCAGCCGTCGCTTCTACCAGGCCGTGTTCGACACCATCGGCATCCCGGTGGCCGGCGAGGGTGAGGATTACTTCTGGGCCGATGAATTGTTCATCTCCACCGCCAGCAGTGAGGCGGCCGCCGGCGAGCTGACCGGGCGGCATCATCTGGCTTTCCAGGCGCGCGATGCAGCGACCGTGGATGCGTTCCACAAGGCGGCGCTTGCAGCTGGGGGCAAGGACAACGGCGCACCGGGCGAGCGCCCCTATCATCCCGGGTATTACGGCGCGTTCGTGCTGGACCCGGATGGAAACAACATTGAAGTGGTGTACCACGGACCGGCGACGTATAGCGCGGATTCGGTGAAGGTCACGTTCTGACCCTGAACTCTTCAGCCACTCACACCCCCAATCTCACACATTGAGACTGAACGCCCCTACCGTTTCCACATGGAAACGCTGCGCAAACTCGCCATCCTCGCCGACGCCGCCAAATACGACGCTTCCTGCGCCTCCAGCGGCGCAGGCAAGCGCGACTCGCGCGCCAGCGGCGGCATCGGCAGCACCGACGGCCCCGGCATCTGCCACAGCTACACCCCCGATGGCCGCTGCGTTTCCCTGCTGAAGATCCTGCTCACCAACTTCTGCATCTACGACTGCGCGTACTGCGTGAACCGGGTTTCCAGCAACGTGCAGCGCGCCCGTTTCACGGTCGAAGAAGTGGTCGCCCTGACCATGGACTTCTACAAGCGCAACTACATCGAAGGGCTGTTCCTTTCCAGCGGCATCATCCGCAACGCCGACTACACGATGGAGCAGATGGTCGAAGTAGCGCGCCAGCTGCGCGAAGAGCACCGCTTCAACGGCTACATCCACCTCAAGACCATTCCCGAAGCCTCACCGGAACTTCTGGCCGCGGCCGGCCGCCATGCCGACCGCCTGTCGATCAATGTAGAACTTCCGACCGAAGGGGGCCTGGCCAGCTTTGCGCCAGAGAAGTCGATGCCCTCGATTCGCAGCGCCATGGGTGAACTTCGCTGGCGCATCGAGGAAGCCAAGGAGGCGAAAACAGCGGCGTCGGCCACCGTCGCACCGAGCGCCACGCCAACCTCCAAAGCGCCCCGACGCCGTCCCCGCGCGCCGCGCTTCGCCCCTGCCGGCCAGAGCACGCAGATGATCGTCGGGGCCGACGGAGCCAGCGACCAGCAGATCCTCACCGCTGCCGACAGCCTGTACGGAAACTACCGCATGCGGCGTGTGTACTACTCCGCCTTCAGCCCGATTCCCGATGCCAGCCGTATCCTTCCCGTGCAGGCCCCGCCGCTCGCACGCGAGCATCGGCTGTACCAGGCGGACTGGCTGCTGCGCTTCTATGGCTACGGCGTGGAGGAGATCACCGACACCACCCAGGGCGGCATGCTCGACCTGGACATCGACCCGAAGATGGCCTGGGCCATCCGCCATCCCGAGCGTTTCCCGGTGGACCTCAATCGCGCGCCCAAGGAAATGCTGCTGCGGGTGCCGGGGCTGGGCGTTCGCAACGTGAAACGCGTGCTGATGGCACGGCGTCACGGCCGCCTGCGCGTGGCCGACGTGGCCCGCCTACGTGCGCCGATGAGCAAGCTGCTGCCGTTCGTGCAGCTGGCCGACCATCATCCACGCAACGCGCTGGATGACCCCGGGGCACTGCGCGCTCGTCTCGCCCCGCCGCCGAAGCAGGCGTCTCTGTTCGACACGCTGGCCGGCTGAGATGAACCGCTGGAGTGTGCGGGTCGATCCGCCGTGGTCGCTGGAAGCGTGGCGCAGCGCAGCGCGGGTCGCGTTGCAGTGCGATGTGGCTCCTGAACAACTGGACTGGCTGCAGGGTGATGCCGGTGGGTTGCTGGACGCACCTTCGCTGACCCAGGCCACGCCCTCCCCATCGGCACCCACCGTCTCCGTGCCGAAAGACTTCGTCGAGCTGGCCGCCACCTGCCTGTGCCATCGCGACCCGCAGCGCATGCCGCTGCTGTACCGCATGCTGTGGCGCATCACCCATGGCGAACGCGCTCTGCTCTCCAACCCCGCCGACCCGGACGTGATCCGCGCGATGGCGTTGGCGCAGGCGGTTCGCCGCGACAGCCACAAAATGAAGGCGTTCGTACGCTTCCGCGAGGTGCCCGGCGCGCCGGACGCGTTCATTGCCTGGTTCGAGCCGGACCATCACATTGTGGATCGGGTGGCTCCGTTTTTCCAACGTCGTTTCACCGGTATGCGCTGGTCGATTCTCACGCCGTATCGCAGTGTGCACTGGGATGGGCAGCACCTCGCTTTCGGGCCGGGCGCGCAGCGCAGTGATGCGCCTGCCGAAGACGCGCGCGAAGAACTGTGGCGCACCTACTACGCCAACATCTTCAATCCCGCGCGATTGAATACGCGGATGATGCAGCAGGAGATGCCAGCGAAGTACTGGAAGCACCTTCCGGAAGCGTCGTTGTTGCCGACGCTGGTACGCGACGCGGGTGACCGCGTGCAGGAGATGCATGACCGTGAGGCACAGGCACCGGAGCGCCGCATTCCCGAGCGTCAGATTCCGATGCGCCAGCCGGCCACGGTACGCGGCGACGATCTGGATGGACTGCGGACCGCGGCCGCGAGCTGCCGGCAATGCCCGTTATGGGAGCCCGCCACCCAGACCGTATTCGGCGAAGGCCCGCATGATGCGCAGATCATGTTGGTGGGCGAGCAGCCCGGCGATAGCGAGGACCTGAGCGGTCATCCGTTTGTAGGGCCTGCTGGCCAGCTGCTCAATCGCGTACTTCAGGAGCTGGGCATTGATCGCAGCACGCTGTACCTCACCAACGCCGTGAAGCACTTCCGTTTTGAGCGCCGTGGCAAGAAACGCATCCACTCGAAACCACAGGTGACCCACATCAATGCCTGCCGACCCTGGTTGCTGGCCGAGATCGAGCAGGTCAGTCCGAAGGTGATCGTGTGCCTGGGGGCGAGTGCGGCGCGGGCGGTGTTTGGCAGCGGATTCAACCTGAGCCGTGACCGGGGGCGTTGGCACACGCTGGAAGATGGCACGCGCGGATTTGCCACCGTGCACCCTTCCTGGGTGCTGCGGCAGGAGGCTGGGAAGCGGGAGGAGGCGTATCGGCTCTTTGTCGACGATCTTGCGAGGCTGTCCGATTGGTCAATCAATCCGTAGCTGCTGCCATTTGCGACAGATCCTCCAGAGTGGCTTGCCTACGGTTTCCGGATGGAAGATGGGATCGCCAGGATCTACACCATGACACCGAAGGAAGCGTCTGAAATCATCCGCATGTCAGGAATACTGACTCCATCAGGGCGACTCAAGCGAGGCTATCGATGAACCACGGCCACCTTCAGATCGGCTATCACGGCTGTCGTAGATACAAAAACGCCGGGCAGATGCCCGGCGCTTTGAGCTGTGCTGACGCCCCGGTCAGAACCGGGCGCGTACGCTGAACATCACATTGCGCGGATCCGCATAGTAGGTGTTGAACGTGTTCGGACCGTATTTGCGGAAGTAGCTCTTGTCAAACAGATTGTTGACGTTGAGCTGCAGGCTGATCGCTTCGGAGAGGTCATAGCCGGCCATCACGCCGTAGACCGCGTAGCCGCCCTGGCGCGAGGTCACCCCACGCGAAGTAACGTAGGTCTCGCTCTGGGCCTGCACCGACGCGCCTGCGCGGAGCCTGTTGAGCACACCCGGGAACCGGTAGCTGGTGGACAGGCGCAGCAGGTGGCGGGGATCGGCCGAACGTAGCGGCTGGCCGAGATTGGCAGCGCTCGGGTCGCGCAGATACTCGGTGCGGGTATTGGTGTAGCCGGCCATCATCTGCCAGCCTTCGGTCAGCTGCCCGCTGACTTCCGCTTCCCAGCCCTGGCTGCGGGTCTTGCCACCGTCCACCTTGCAGTAGCCGGTGGTGTAGTACGGCAGGCAGGGGTTGGCGCTGGACGCGTCGTCCATCGCACGACCGACGTTGTTGATGCGGAACGCCGACAGCGCCGCATTCAAGCGGCCGGCGAAGAACTCGCCCTTGATGCCCGCTTCGTAGTCCTGGCCGGTAATCGGCTTCAGCAACTGGCCGTCGGCCTGATAGGCATTCTGCGGAACAAAGATCTCGCTATAGCTGGCATACAGGCTCAGGGTGGAGCTCAGGTCGTAGACCAGGCCCGCATACGGCATGAACTCACGGTCCACACTGTAGTTGCTGGACGGGTTGGTGGGCACGCTGTATTCCCACCAGTTCAGGCGGGCACCCACCAAGGCGGTCAGCGGATCGGTGATCGACACACGCGCCACGGCGAACACGCCCTTCTGCTGCGTCTCGTTGTTGATGCCGGCGTAGTAGGTGCCGACGTCGCCTTCCTGCGGCGGTGCGTAGCTGGTGTAGGGGTCCCAGGTGCGCGCATCGACGTTGCGCATGCGGTTGATGCCCCAGTACCCCGACGAGTTGGCCGTCTTCACGTTGCGGCCTTCCGCACCCACGGTCAGCTGATGGGTGCGACCGAACAGCTCGATCGGGCCTTCGGCGACAAAGTTGACCGCGTTCTGGTGGCTGCCCGCCGGACCATAGATGGCCGTGTCAACGTCAACCAGGTACGGATTGCTGGTGTTCGAGCGCGAGAACGACGTCTGGATGAAGGGGCCGTTGTAGCCGAAGCGGGTGAACGCATAGCTCAGCGCCGTGCGCCAGCCGTTGTCGAAGCGGTGTTCCAGCGACAGGAACGCCTGCTGGTTGTATCGGTTCCACTGGTTCCAAGAAGCGCCCAGATAGGTGCTGCGCGGCAGGTCCAGTGCGCGACCGTCGAAGTCACTGGGCATGCCACCCCAGGAGCCGGTGGCGTCCAGGTCGGTCTGCTGCAGGCTGGCGGTGAGCAGCGTCGCGTCGGTCAGATCGGCTTCGATCACGCCGTAGACGGTGCGCTTTTCTTCCTCGCGCGCCTTCTGGAAGAAATCCTTCTCGTCATACGCGGCCACCAGGCGGCCACGCACCGTGCCGGCAGTGTTGAGCGGGCCGGACACATCGGCCTCGGCGCGGCGACGGTCCCAGCTGCCCAGGCTCAGCGCGCCGCTGGCCTGGAAGGTTTCGGTCGGACGCTTGCGCGCCATGTTGACCGTCGCCGACGGGTTGCCCGCACCCTTCAGCAGGCCTGCGGCACCGCGCAGGATTTCGACGCGGTCGAGCACAGCGGTATCGGGCTGGATTAACACCGAGCCGGACTGGTCGATCGACAGACCGTCGATCTGCAGCGCATCGATGGAGAAGCCGCGCGAGAAGTAGGTCACGCGCTCGCTGTCGACGTAATCGACGGTGACGCCCGGGGTGTTCTGCAGCACGTCGTGCAGGTCCAGCAGGGCACGGTCATCCAGCAGCTGACGGGAGATCACGGTGACCGGCTGCGGGGTCTGGCGGATGCTCTGGACGCCCTTGAACAGCGTGGTGGCCTTGGCACCATAGTTGCCCGAGCCTTCCGTATTGGCATCGCGGCTGGCGCGTACGTTCAAAGTGTCCAGCGTCTGCGCCTGATCCGCGTCGGCCGCCAGGCCATCGGCGAACGCCGGAGTGGCGGCAAGCAGAGCCAGGGACAGCGCGCTCATGCGCAGGGCCGGCAGACGCGTGAAGGGCACGCGGGCCGGGTTTAACGTGGGGAAAGGCATCGAACGTAACTCCTGACGGGAAAGCGGTGACCGCATTGGCCAGCGCTGTGTCAGTCGGACGGCCACCAATGCAAATGAGTTTCAATTGCAGCCATTATCGGAGTGCCTTCAGGAATGTGCAAGTTTTGTTAAGGCGGAGGTGCCACCTTCACGGCGCGACGTAGAGCGGGGCTTGCCCCGCTACCCGACCGAAGACAGCATCTGTACGCCACCGCCTGTCTCAAGGTTCGCAACAGGACGAATAGATCTGGCGCGACAGGACGACCGCCGATCCCCGCTGCTTGATCGATAGCCCTTCTTCAAGCGCCCGCATCGTGATTGGCGCGGACAAACCGGGTTGAATCCTGTTTGCAGCTAACGCATACGCGTACGCCATCTCCCCGCTCTTCGGAACGATGAAGCCTCTTTCATAGAGATCGGACAGCCGCAGGATGGCGTCGAGATTGCCGGTTGCAGCAACGTCATGAAGGTAGGTTGCGGCGTTCTCCTTCCAGGAGATGATCGACTCAGGGTCGTTCAACCGATCTAGAGGGCTGCCCAGTACCGTTGCCGTATCTACCGTGTAATAGAGCTTCGCTTCGATGGAGCCTTGTTGTGCGGCGCGCGCCAGCCATTTCCCCTCCATGAACCCGGCATCGCCGTAGAGCTCGCTGCACTCTCGAAGTTTTCGCTCCATGGTCTGCAGCTCCACCATGCCAAGTGGTGGTGGTGTCCCAACGCCACCTGGCCCGTTGGTTGATTTGCCGAGCTGACTCTTGCAATCCATTACGGTCAGGTAGATATCGAAGGTCGCCAGTCCGTCTCCGCCGTCCGACATGGCAAGACGTTCCTTCACGTATGCCAATGCGTCCCCCGGAGGGCGAATATCCCCCACCCTGGCAAACTGATATGACCGGGCTCCCAGGCTGTGGAGCACGTCAGGATGGATCCGTTTCCGAACCTCTTCCATCGAGAGCCGGCGGACCGGCAGTTGCCGGACTGCGCTGGGAGGTGTCGATCCCAGGAGTGACGGCGGGTCGTTCCTGCAGGCCTCGGCATGGCAGGCAACCTCATCGGTTGTACTCATTCGCGCAGGTAGCGCTGCTGCAACAATGAACGCGACAGCCAGCACTGTTGCTGCGATGGTCTTGCGGTGCTGCATCCGTGCACTTCCTCTCCGGGGTTCGAAACAGCGCTCGTTCGCCGAGAGCCAATCTTTATCCTGCCGGGAAGGCCGTCGCACTACTTCAAGAAATCAATCAGTTCTCAAGCTTACGGAATCGTAGAGCGGGGCTTGCCCCGCTCCCTCGACCGAAGGCGGCGTCAGTGCGCCGCCATGTAGATGTCCTGCAGCACCGCCTTCTCCAGCTCCAACTCCCCAAGCAGGTTCTTGACGATATCGCCCAGGCTGAGGATGCCAACCAGACGATCACCCTCGGTGACCATCAAATGGCGATGACGCGAATACGTCATCAACGCCATCGCCTGCTTCAGCGTGGCCTCGGGCGAAATCCCCTCCAGCCCGGCAGACGGTAACGAGGAGATGACCCGCCGACCGGCCTGCGGACCATCGTCGGCAAGGCTGCGCACGATGTCTTTCTCGGAAATGATCCGGACCGGCACATCGTCGCGGGTGACCACCAGCGCGGCGATCTTGTTCGCACTCATCTTGTGCGCGGCGGCACCGATGGTGTCCTCCACGTCGATGGTGATGACGGCTTGTTTCTTCAGCTGCAGAAGTTCACGAACGTTCATTCTGGTTCCTGTTGCAGGGTACTGAGTGAGTCAAGTGACAGTTCGTCGCAGAACCGGTTGACGACTCTGAGCATCGCACCGGGCGTAGAACCGGCGCTGAATGTTCCGGGCGGAGGAGGCTAAAGTTTTTCGAGCAGCCAGCTTTGGCACAGGAAGTGCCTATTCATCATTTCCCGAAATGCTTGACCTGCTTACATCGGACGGGAAATGATCGAGCACCGTCCCGTCAATGGAACTGACCGTGTACCTTCGTGATGTCATGGTGTTACCCACCGAACACAGCAGAGAAGGCAACCTCCGCCTTCGTGCCGCCAGCGACCATGTACTGAATACCCTTCGCCATTACCTGCCGAAGAAGTACGACTTCAACGGCATGTGGCGACTGGTCATTTACCTCGGCCAGAACACGGACGGCAAGCGGTTTTGGTCGCCGGAGGCCACCGGTGGTGTCGGCGAGTTTCTCGCTGACAGCTTCGATCTGGATGGCTGGTTCGATGCCCCGCAGGACGAACAGGACGTGCGCATACTGCAGTGCGTGGAAGACGCATTGGTCGAACGCGCCATTGAGTTTGGTACTTATGCAGAGCCGCTACGCACGGCAGCACAGGGCGTCCGCGACGCAGGCTATCGCCTGGACACCGAACTGCCCTGCTCCCGCACCCACCCCAGCCGGAAGTTCCGGGTCCGACTGATCCGGCGTTTCGCACCAGGCGGTACGTTCGTCATTGCCCGGGTGACCACGCCGAAGGGTGAAGTCCTGTACGAAGAGGAACTACTGGCCGGTGAATGGGTGGTCACGGTTGGAGACGACTATCGCGGCGGCCGATGGAACGGAGATACGCTGGAAATACTGGGCGTATCAGGAAAGATGACTGCGAGTGTCCCGTGTGTGCGGTATCTCTAGATCTGTTCTGCGTAGCTCACCGGCAATGTTGTACCGAGCTCTGTACGCGGATGACCGAAAATCGAAATCTCTATTCACGGGTCTGTTCTAGCGTTACCTCGGCTCCCTTCCTCAAGAACGCAGACAAGAAATGAACATCATCAAGTACGCTGGCTACGAGGGCACTGGCGAACTGGATCAGGAGAGCTTGGTCTGCCGGGGAAGGATTCTCTTCATTGACGATCTGGTGAACTATCAGGCCGACTCGCCAAAGGATTTGCAGGCGGCCTTTGAAGAGGCAGTGGATGACTATCTGGCGACCTGTAAGGCGCTGGACCGTCGCCCACAGAGCCATTGAGCGGAACCTTAGAAGTCCGTATCAGGCCCGCACTTCAGAGAGCGGCCCATCTGCGCGAGCTCTCTGCTCACATCGCATTGACCTGAAGTTTCAGGCACAACGCCCTTGTCACTTTCAGAATGGTCGAGAAGTCCGGGCTACGCTCACCCGACAATGCGCGATACAAGATATCACGCGACACACCCGCCTCGCGCGCGACTCTGGTCATGCCTTGTGCACGAGCGATATCGTCCAACGCCCTGGCGATGAACGCCGCATCACCCTCGCTCTCTTCAATGCAGGCATCCAGATAGGCCGCCATCTCCTCCGGAGTACGGAGGTATTCGGAGACGTCGAATGTGCTAAACCCTTCGGCCTTCTTTGACTTCATGAACTCAACTACCGCCTTGGCTTGAAATGATCGAAACCGCACCATCGATCTTGCCATCCGCATGCGAATCCGAGCCAATCAAGACATCAAGCGTCTGATTAGGCACAAAAATATGCCGGTCGACGAACTGTCTATTAGGCTACAGGCGTAGTAGCAATCCTCGCCACGATCTGTGTGAGGAGTGCTCTGGAGCCTGATCTCTCCTCGAACGCGTTTCAACCCGGCTTTCCCGTCGCCCTGACCGGAAGCAATCCAAGAGGAGATTGATGGTGCGCAAGAAGACTGATGGCTCGCTCAACATTAACGCTGCAGACACTGCAGAAGACCAAGAAAGCAAGAAACCCAGCGCCGGCTGGTACCGACCCAGATATGTACGCGTTGGCGTACTGAATGGCCCGGATGGCCGTCCTGTCATTGTCGACGGAACTTACGTGCCCTACTTCAAGATGCGTGGGATGTGGATACATCGAATGGGTGGCACGGCGCGTAGTCGGCTTCGTATCGATGAAGAGCCTGGGCGCATCATTCTGTCGGTGGATGAGCCGGCGGTTAAGGTGAAGAAGGTGCGGGGGAAGGTGTCGGTGTAGTCGGTAACGCGGGGTCGGCATGGTGTGCGGGCGCGCATGGCGTGGCCGTACGTACGCGAACGAAAAATGGCCGGTCATTGACCGGCCATTTTCGCGAAGAGCAGCGGGGCAAGCCCCGCTCTACGTCATCGGTTTCGTCGACGTTTTTATTCGACGGTTACGCTTTTTGCCAGGTTGCGCGGCTTGTCCACGTCGGTGCCACGTGCGAGTGCGGTGTGGTACGCCAGCAGCTGCACCGGGATGGTGTGCACCACCGGGCTGAGCACGCCGGCGTGGCGGGGGGTGCGGATGACGTGCACGCCTTCACTCTCGGCGAAGTTGCTGTCCTGGTCAGCGAACACGAACAGTTCGCCGCCACGGGCGCGCACTTCCTGCATGTTGGACTTCACCTTTTCCAGCAGGCTGTCGTTGGGGGCGATCACCACCACCGGCATGTCTTCGTCCACCAGCGCCAGCGGGCCGTGCTTGAGCTCACCGGCCGGGTAGGCTTCGGCGTGGATGTAGGTGATTTCCTTCAGCTTGAGCGCGCCTTCCAGCGCGATCGGGTAATGCAGCCCGCGGCCGAGGAACAGCGCGCTGTTCTTGCGTGCGAAACGCTCGGCCCAGGCGGCAATCTGCGGTTCCATGTTCAGTGCGTGCTGCACGCTGCCCGGCAGGAAGCGCAGCTGTTCCAGGTACTCGGCTTCCTGCGCGGCATCAACGCGGCCATGCAGCTTGCCCAGCACTACGGTCAGCTGGAACAGCGCGGCCAGCTGGGTGGTGAAGGCCTTGGTCGAGGCCACGCCGATCTCGGCACCGGCACGGGTGTAGCAGACCAGTTCGCTGGCGCGCGGGATCGCGCTTTCCGGCACGTTGCAGATCGACAGCGTGTGCTTGTGACCCAGGCTCTTGGCGTACTTCAGCGCCTCCATCGTGTCCAGGGTTTCGCCGGACTGCGAGATCGTGACGATCAGATGCTTGGGGTTGGCGTAGGCGGCGCGGTAGCGGTACTCGCTGGCGATTTCGACACTGCAGGGCAGGCCGGCAATGGCCTCGATCCAGTAGCGCGCGGTCAGGCCGGAGTAATAGCTGGTGCCGCAGGCGAGGATCTGCACGCCTTCAATGCCGGCCAGCACGCTTTCGGCGTTCTTGCCGAACAGCTCGGCCGGGAAACCACCGGCGTCGATCGCCGCCTCGATGGTGTCGCCCAGCGCGCGCGGCTGCTGGTGGATTTCCTTCTGCATGAAGTGGCGGTACGGGCCCAGTTCCAGCGAGGCCAGCGACACATCCGACAGGTGTACGTTGCGGGTGACCGGCTGGTCGTGCTCGTCATACACCTGCACGCCGTCACGGCTCACTTCGGCGGTGTCACCCTCTTCCAGGAAGATCACCTTGCGGGTGGCCGAAACAATCGCCGACACGTCCGAGGCGACGAAGTTCTCCCCCTCACCCAGGCCGACCAGCAGCGGGCAGCCCATGCGGGCGCACACGAAGTGGTTGGGCTCGGCGCGGCTCATCACCGCCAGCGCGTAGGCACCAGTGAGTTCCTTCACCGTGCGCTGCAGCGCGGTGAGCAGGGAATCGCCGCCCTTGAGGTGGTAGTGCATCAGGTGGGCAATGACTTCGGTGTCGGTCTGCGACTCGAACACATAGCCCAGCGCGCGCAGCTTCTCTCGCTGTTCTTCATGGTTTTCGATGATGCCGTTGTGCACCAGCGCCACGCCGTGGCTGATGTGTGGGTGGGCGTTGGCCTCGGTCACGCCGCCGTGGGTGGCCCAACGGGTATGGCCGATGCCCAGCTGGGCGTCGAAGCCCTCGCTGGCCGCGGCCTTCTCCATTTCGGCCACGCGGCCGGTGCGGCGCACACGGCGCACGTCGGGCTGGGCCTGGGTCTTGTCGATGACGGCAATGCCGGAGGAGTCGTAGCCGCGGTATTCCAGGCGCTTGAGGCCTTCGATCAGAACTGGAACCACATCGCGATCGGCGATCGCACCCACAATGCCGCACATAGCGTCGTATCCCTGCTGTAGAGGCCCGCATTCTAACGTGGCCGCCCGGAAGGCTTGGTGCGTGTCCGCTTAACAAAAGTGTCCGGCGGAGTGTCCGCGGACACCCGGACAGGCATAACACACCGGTAACTCATTGTTTTTAAATAGCCGAAAGTTGGCACGGAGTCTGCTTTGTATCCACGCAGACCCAACGCGAACGAGCCCGATGATCCGCGACACTTCCGCCCAGGACCAATCCTTCGCCCCGACGG
>JAEXNZ010000324.1 GCA_023439425.1 Pseudomonadota bacterium | reverse complement strand
GCACTGGAAGTGCCGCCCGCGACGCTCAGTTTCCACCTGAAGGAACTGTTGCAGGCCGGCCTGGTCGAGAGCGAGAGCCAAGGCCGCAATGTCTGCTATCGCGCCAACTTCAGTGTGATGACCGGGCTGATCGACTACCTCACCCACAACTGCTGCGCCGGCTCTCCTGCACCAGATTGCAGCCCCCGTTCCCCCGATTGCGCCTGCTGACCGGAGAGTTCCATCGTGACCACCCAACGCGTCCTGTTCCTGTGCACGGGCAACTCTGCCCGCAGTGTTCTTGCCGAAGCCACGCTGCGCGCCTGGGCCGGTCACCGCTTCGAGGTGTTCAGCGCCGGCAGCCAGCCCACTGGTCAAGTCAATCCGTTCGCGATTGCCCAACTTCAGGACGAAGGCATCGCCACGGCGGGCCTGCGAAGCAAGTCATGGGATGAGTTCGCCGACGCCGCGCCCATGGACCTGGTGATCACGGTGTGCGATGCCGCCGCGTCCGAGGCCTGCCCGCTGGTGTTCGGCGACTTCATCCGCACCCATTGGGGCCTGCCCGATCCAGCAGCGGTGACAGGCAGCAGTGAAGCCAAGGCACAGGCATTCGCCGACGCCCACGCCATCGTCAAAGCACGACTGCTGGCCCTGTTGGCGCTACCGGCTGCGCTCTGGAATGACCGCGACGCGCTGAAGAAAGCGCTGGACCGGATAGGTTTCGTGCAGCCGGATGATGCCGCCGAATGAGCAGTGCGGCACTGATGGGGCTGTTCGAGCGTTACCTGACCCTCTGGGTTGCGCTGTGCATCGCGGCAGGCACGCTGCTGGGCCACTTCCTGCCGGGCACGTTCGCGTCATTGGCGACGGCTGAGGTCGCCCAGGTCAACCTGCCGGTCGCGGTGCTGATCTGGCTGATGATCATCCCGATGCTGCTGAAAGTGGACTTCGGTGCCATGCGGCAGGTGAGCCAGCACTGGAAAGGCATTGGCGTCACGCTGTTCATCAACTGGGCGGTGAAGCCGTTTTCCATGGCACTGCTGGGCTGGTTCTTCCTGCGTTATGTGTTCGTGGATTGGCTGCCGGCGGAGCAGATCAACAGCTACATCGCTGGGCTGATTCTGCTCGCAGCCGCGCCGTGCACGGCCATGGTCTTCGTATGGAGCAACCTGTGCCGGGGCGATGCCAACTTCACCTTGAGCCAGGTCGCGTTGAACGACGCGATCATGGTGGTGGCCTACGCACCGGTGGTGGCGCTGCTGCTGGGACTGTCCGCCATCACCGTGCCGTGGAACACCCTGATCCTGTCAGTGGGTCTGTACATCCTGGTGCCGGTCGCCGTGGCCGCGCTGCTGCGGCGATGCCTGCTGAAGCGTTACGGTGCAGCGGGGCCGCAGTCCGCGCTTCAGAGGCTTGCCCCGTTGTCCTTGTCTGCACTGTTGCTGACGCTGGTGTTGCTGTTCGGCTTCCAGGGCAGGCAGATCGTGCAGCAGCCGCTGGTCATTGCGATCATCGCGGTCCCGATCCTGATTCAGGTGTACTTCAATTCGGGCCTCGCTTATCTGCTCAATCGTCGCCTCGGTGTCGCGCATTGTGTGGCCGGGCCGTCCGCGCTGATCGGAGCCAGCAACTTCTTTGAACTGGCCGTTGCCACCGCCGTGGGGTTGTTCGGCGTGCATTCCGGCGCGGCGCTGGCCACGGTGGTGGGCGTGCTGATTGAAGTGCCGGTCATGCTGTCCGTGGTGCACATCGTCAACCGATCACGCGGCTGGTACGAAAGGCATCCGTAGAGCCACGCCCTGCGTGGCTGAAGTTCGTTCGGGGGCCTTCAGCCGGGCAAGCCCGGCTCTACGTAGGGCAATGCCGCATCACGTGAGGCAATGCGGCGTCACATGGGCCAATGCCGCGTCAGATCGAACAATGCCGCATCGGTCAGATCAACCCAACCACCCCACGTTTTGCACTACATTGGTGCAATGACGTCCGTACTCCCCGCTCCTGACCTCGACACCCTGGGCACACCCGTCGCCTGGGCCGATGCCGAAGGTCGGGTGGCAGGCTGCAATCCCGCCTTCGCCCGCTGGCTGGGGGTAAGCGTTCGCCGCCTGATCGGCCAACCGTTGGCCTCGCTGGAGGTGCAGGGCGAAGCGCTGGCCCACTTCCTGGCCCGGGGCGAGCAGGACACCCTGCGACTGCACCGGCTGGCGCTGGCCTTACCCGGCGATGCGCCGCGCTTCCCCGAGGGTTGGCTGAGCCGGCGCGATGAGAGCGGTTGGCTGCTTGAAGCCCACCCGGTCGACGAATTTCCGGGCCTGGACCCGACCCAGGCTCTGCCCAGCGCACTCAGTGCGGCGCTCAAGGGTCTGGCCCATGAGCTGCGCAATCCGCTGGCCGGGTTGAAGGGGGCGGCCCAGCTGCTGGCTCGCCGCAGCGCCCAGCGCGATGCCGACGAGCGCGAACTGATCGCGCTGATCGGCTCGGAGATCGAACGCCTCAATGGCCTGCTGGAACAGTTGCTGTCGCCGGCCCCGGCCGCGCCGCATGCGCCATTGAACATCCACGCCTCATTGGAGCGGGTGCTGCGCCTGGCCGAAACCGAGGGCGGCTGGGCAGTGCGCCTGCAACGTGACTACGACCCCAGCATTCCCGAGTTCGACGGCGACGCCGACCGTCTCACCCAGGCGGTGTGGAACCTGGTCCGCAATGCCATCCAGGCCGGCGCGGGCACGGTCACCCTGCGCACCCGGGTCGAACATGGGGTGCGTATCAACGATTCGCTGCACCCGCTGGCGCTACGCCTGGAAATCGTGGACGACGGTCGCGGCGTGCCCGAAGACCTTGCCGAACACCTGTTCCTGCCGCTGGTCAGCGGCCGGGCCGAAGGCACGGGCCTGGGCCTGGCGCTGGCCCAGCAGGTGGCGCGCGAACACCGGGGCACACTGACCTACCGCTCGCGTCCGGGCCATACCGTATTCACCGTGCTGCTGCCGATGGGGCAGGGCACGCTCGCCATGGAGGAGCCCGCCCATGGCGGATGACAGCCGCACGACCGCCCAACGCATCTGGGTGGTGGACGATGACCGCTCGGTGCGCTTCGTGCTGTGCACCGCGCTGCGTGACGCCGGCTATCAGGTGGAAGGCTTCGATGGTGCGGCCGCCGCGCTCAGCCTGCTGGAAACCGAAACCCCGCCGGACCTGCTGTTCACCGACGTGCGCATGCCCGGCGATGACGGGCTGGTGCTGCTGGACAAGCTCAAGGCCGCGCACCCGCAGTTGCCGGTGATCGTGATGTCGGCCTACACCGACGTGGCCAGCACCGCCGGCGCGTTCCGTGGCGGTGCGCAGGAATTCCTGTCCAAGCCATTTGATCTGGACGATGCGGTGGCACTGGCCCGGCGCGTGCTGCCCGAGCGCGACACCCCCATCACTGAAACCACGGCGACCACGCCGGCCGCAGCAGATCAACGCCCGCAGCTGGTCGGCGACACGCCGGCGATGCGCGCGCTGTTCCGCGCGATCGGCCGTTTGGCGCAGGCTCCGCTTTCGGTGCTGATCAACGGAGAAACCGGCACCGGCAAGGAACTGGTGGCGCACGCGCTGCACCATGAATCACCGCGTGCGCAGGGGCCGTTCGTTGCGCTGAACACTGCAGCCATTCCTTCCGAGCTGCTCGAAAGTGAGCTGTTCGGCCACGAAGCCGGCGCGTTCACCGGCGCGCAACGCCGCAACGTCGGCCGCTTTGAGCAGGCCAATGGCGGCACGCTGTTCCTGGACGAAATCGGCGACATGCCGCTGCCGTTGCAGACCCGCCTGCTGCGTGTGCTGGCCGAGGGCGAGTTCTTCCGCGTGGGTGGACGCGAGCTGATCCGCGTGGATGTGCGCGTGATCGCCGCCACCCATCAGGATCTGGAATCGCTGGTGGCGCAGGGCCGCTTCCGCGCCGATCTGCTGCACCGGCTGGACGTGGTGCGGCTGCGTCTGCCGCCGCTGCGCGAGCGCCGCGACGATATCGCGCAGCTGGCCGACACCTTCCTGGCGTCGGCTGCACGCAAGCTGGATACGCCGCCGAAGCGGCTCACGGCGTCGGCCCTGCAGGCACTGCGTGAGCACGACTGGCCGGGCAACGTGCGCGAACTGGAGAACGTCTGCTGGCGCATGGCCGCGCTGGCGTCTTCCGACACCATCGGCGTGGCCGATGTGGACAGCGCGTTGCACCGGGGCCCTGGCGCGCGGACGCGCAGCCAAGGCGACCCGGGCCAGTGGGAAACGTTGCTGTCGGCGTGGGCGCGGCAACGTCTGGCGGAAGGCGCGGAAGGCCTGCACGCACAGGTGCGCGAAAAGGTGGACCAAGCCCTGCTGGAAGCGGCGCTGCAGATTACCCATGGCCGTCGCGCCGAAGCTGCCGCCCGCCTGGGGCTGGGTCGCAACACCCTGACCCGCAAGCTGGGGGCCGGGCGTCGTCGCGGCGGCTGAATGCCCTGTTCACGGGAATAACACGTACGTGGTGGCCGCTTTCATGATCCATGGACAGCGCCGCCGTTAGGTTGGAAATACAAGGAGTCTTCCATGCGCAGTACCCGAATCCTGATTGGCAGCGCCGCGCTGGTGGCACTTAGTGCGTGCAGCACCACGCCGCCACCACCACCGCCGGCTCCGCCACTGCCCACGGTGAGCACGGCGAAGATGGCCGAGGCCAATCTGTCGCCGGCGTCAGCCAGCATCGTCAGCGGACGGCTGGCGATGGTGCCCGATCCGCGTGGTGGCGTGCACATCACCGGCGTGATCGGTGGCCTGCAACCGCTGCAGACCGCGGCGTTCCACGTGCACGAGCGTGGCGACTGCAGCGCGGTGGATGCCAGCAGCGCGGGCGCACATTTCAACCCGACCAACCAGCCGCATGGCCGCACCAGCGGCGGCGCGCATCACCTCGGCGACATGGACAATCTGCGCGCCGACGCGCAAGGAAGGGTCAATGTCGACGTGCGCCTGCCGGCGGTGACGCTGGGTGGTGGCGCGCCCAATGACATTGCGGGGCGTGCCCTGATCGTGCATGCCAGCGCCGACGACTACCGTAGCCAGCCTGCCGGCAATGCCGGTGCCCGTGTTTCCTGCGGCATCATCCGGGTCACGCGCTGAGGCGCGTTCCCTTTTGCCGCTTCACCCCGTTGTATCTGCAAGGAGATCCACATGCGTCTGATCCATACCGCGTTGTTCGCCGCCATTGCCACTATTGGCCTGACCGCCTGCAACAAGCCGGCCGAACCGGAAGCAACTCCGGCCGCCGATACCGCCCCGGCGGCTGATGCCGCGGCTGCCGCCAACGATGCGCCGCCGGCGATGATGAGCAGCGATGCACACGCCAACCACACCGCCATGGCTGAGCTTGCGCCGACCCAGGGCAACGACGTCAAGGGCAGCATCACCTTCAGTGTGGTGGACGGCAAAGTGCACGCCAAGGGCGAAGTCACCGGCCTGAAGCCGAACAGCGAGCATGGCTTCCACATCCACGAAACCGGCGACTGCAGCGCACCGGACGGTGCCAGCGCCGGTGGCCACTTCAACCCGGGCAAGGAAGACCACGGCAGCGTGGCGGCCACGCCGCATCACGGTGGTGACATGCCGAACATCAAGGCCGATGCAGACGGCAAGGCGGTTGTTGATGCGGATGTGTCGACCAACGTCAACATTGGCAAGGCCGATGACTTCGACATCATTGGTCGCGGGCTGATCGTGCATGCTGACCCGGATGACTACAAGACCCAGCCGACCGGTAATGCCGGTGCGCGTCTGGCGTGTGCGGTGATCAAGGCTGCGCAGTAAGACGGTTGTTCAGCCACGCAGGGCGTGGCTCTACGCAAAGCACAACGCCGGCGCAAGCCGGCGTTGTTGCGTCAAGGCGGTGTGCGTCAATCCAATGAGAAGTGGACCGGCACATCCTGTGCAGGCTCGGTGTCGTCCACGGGTCCGTTGCAGTCAAAGGACCATTTCATTCCGGCTTCGAGCGCTGCCTGATCCAGGACTGCCGAGCCACTGCTCTGCGCGATGTAGACCTTGCGTGCCAGCTGGCGATCGCCCTGCGGTTGCAGACCGAGCAGTAATTTGCCTTGTATGCCAGCCCTGAACGCCTTCGGCGGGTAGCGAGTCGGATTGAAGTTCTTGCTGGTGATGTTCAGCTTGCACTGCTGCTCGGGATGGTGCAGCACCCATTCGGCCACGCCACCCTGTTTGTCCTGGCACTGGTAGCGCCAAAGCAACGCGCTGCGGCGTGCCGGTTCGGGGTCCTGGCTGCTCTCCACCGCCACCTCGGTGGCACGGCCATCGGGGCCCACGGTGACTTTCAGACGCACATCGTGGGCCGGAACCAGACTTTTTGTGTAGTGCGGATTGCCCACCGAAGCCGGGAATTCCTTCATCGAATCGGGAATCACCTCGCAGGACGTTGCCGCCTGCACTGCGAGCGGAGCCAGTCCAGCACAGGCCAGAATGACCGGGGTTGCAGCACGACGTCGAATCTTCATTTGGGCATCGTCTCGGAGAAGTCGTGTTTCAATTGCGCGCACTTCGTCAGGCTGCTCTCGCAGAGCAGGGCGAGCACGGTCCTGCGTTGGTTGACTGCGGGATCCGGGCGGAAGCTGCGGACTCTGACCACCGCCGGTCCATTCGGATGTTTGCTGGACAGAATGAACCAGAGGCGCAGTTCGCGCTCCGGCTCTGCATCTGTCAGCGCGGCTCGGGTGCTGAAAGCCATTGCGCCGGACGCTGCGTCCGCGCGCCCCATCGGCTCTACGTCTGCTTGCCGTGGCAGTTTTTCCAGGAACTCGGCGACCGTGGAGTACTCCATCGGCTCACTGTCTTTGCCCTCGTCGCTGGGCGGTGAGAACCGCTCAGGTGCGGCGAACCCGATGTGCAGCTCCTGCGCCGGTTCAGTTGCATCAACACCCGCGCTGCAATCGAACGTCCAGCGCTGCGCGGCATCCACTGCTGCTGCGTCCAGTTCTGCATTGCCGCTGCTGCTCACCACGGAAACCTGGCGCGCTGGCTGGCCGTCGCCCTGGGGCCGCACGGCCAGCATGGCTTCGCCGCCGATGCCGGCGCGGAAAACCGCGGGTGGATAGCGCGGCGGGTGCAGGTTCTGGCTGGTCTGGTTGAGCGAGCAGTGCGGCACCGGGTAACGCAGCGTCCACTCGGCGACCCCACCTTTATCGCCCTCGCAGCGATACCGCCAGCGCATGGCGTTGCGCTGGGTCACCTTCTGGTAATGGTCGGCGTCCACCTGGATGGGGCGGCCCTGTGCGTCCACCGTGACCCGCACGTGCACGTCCAGCGGCGCAGTGCGCCCCAGCAGTGTGTACGACGTTGTGGCGTCGCCCTGCTGTCGGGCGATCAACGCCGCTTGCTCGCGCAGGGAATCGGGATCTACCCGGCAGGTAGCGCCTGCAGCCGATGCCGGCAGCAGTGTGGCACTCAACAGAGCCAGAAGGCGGCCACGGGGAAGTATCGGCATCTCATTTCCTTGAGGTCTTGAGGGGCATCCCGCGCGTTCCGCGCGCGGGCCATTGATACATATCGCCCCTCTGCGAGGAGACTTTAACGCGCCAGCAGCTCGCGCGGCTCCTGTCCCGGTTCGCAGTGCACGAACAGCACCGGCAGGCCGTGCGCTTCCAGCACCGCAGCCATCTGCCGCTGGCGCATCAGGTACTGGTCGTAGATGCCCTGCAGGCGCTCGCAGTCGCCGGTGCCGTGGTTGTAGAAGTTGCACCAGCCGGCGGGATCGAACAGCGCCATACGCACTTCGCCGTCAGCGTATCGAAGCAGCGGTTCCGGGGCGGCATCCAGCCATTCCTCGGCCTGTGGGGCCATCACAGCGGTTTCGATCAGCGGCCACAGTGCGGCCAGGCCCTGGTTGTCGTACTGCATCGACATCATCGCGGCCAGGTCGTTCACGGTGAAGTACCGCGCGTGCTCGATCTGCGCGCCAAACGCGTTCTGCGCCAGCAGGGCGGTATCCGCACCGGCCATGCCCTGGGCCAGCAGCACGTCTTCCAGCGCTTCGGCCACGGCCTGGGTCTGGGCCACTTCACTGCCGGTCAGCACGAACGGCACCACCCGCAGGCCACCGCCGGTCAGGGTGGCGTCGGCCTGCAGCGGCAGTGGCACTTCACCATTCTCGTTGGTGCCAAACGCCAGCAGCCGCGGGCCTTCGTTGCGGCCCGGGGCGCGCATCTGTAGTTCTTCCAGGCGGCGGTGAATGGGCCAGCCCGGGCGCAGCACTTCGGCCGGGTCGAAATGGGCTCCGAAGAACACCAGGTCCAGCCCGCTCACGCCGGGGACCAGCTTGGCCAGGTCGCGGCCGATGCGTTCGGCCAGTTCGCCAGCCTGGGCGGACGACAGCGCCGCGTGGCGCGGGGCGTCGCCGCCGGCCAGCTCCAGTGCCAGTACGCATAAGGCATTCATGCCGGGGTCGGGTTTGCTCATGGTTTCACAGTTGGCCCATCACAGGGCGGCAGCTACACTTGGCTCCATTATGCCTGCTCCTTCGTGCAGGCCATGTTGCAGACACCCCTTCCATGCCAGGTATGTCCATGCCCAACGCTCGTCCCGTCGCCATCCTCGGTGGTGTCCGCATTCCGTTCTGCCGCCAGAACACCGCCTATTCGGATGTTGGCAACCTTGGCATGTCGGTGCGCACGCTGGGCGCGCTGGTCGAACGCTTCGGTCTGCACGGGCAGCAGCTGGGCGAAGTGGCGATGGGTGCGGTGATCAAGCACTCCAGTGACTGGAACCTGGGCCGCGAAGCCACGCTGTCGTCGGGCCTTTCCCCGCTCACCCCGGGCATCACCCTGCAGCGCGCCTGCGGCACCTCGCTGGACACCATCATCACCGTGGCCAACAAGATCGCGCTGGGCCAGATTGAATCGGGCATCGGCGGCGGCTCGGACACCACCTCCGACGTGCCGATCGTGTACGGCAAGAAGCTGCGTGCGCGCCTGCTGGCCGCCAACCGCGCCAAGAGCACCGGCGACAAGATCAAGGCGCTGACCTCGGGCTTCAAGTTCAGCGAACTCAAGCCGGAATTCCCGGGCGTGGCCGAACCGCGCACCGGCAAGAGCATGGGCGACCACTGCGAAGACATGGCCAAGGAATGGAACATCGCCCGCGATTCGCAGGACGAATGGGCCGTTTCCTCGCACAAGAAGCTGGCTGCCGCCTATGAGCGCGGCTTCTTCAACGACCTGATCGCACCATTCCGTGGCGTCGAGCGCGACAACATCCTGCGCCCGGACACGTCGCTGGAAAAGTTGGCCACGCTGAAGCCGGCGTTCGACAAGGTGTCTGGTCGTGGCACGCTCACCGCTGCCAACTCCACCCCGCTCACCGACGGTGCCGCGGCGGTGCTGCTGGCCAGCGAGGAATGGGCGCGCGCGCACGGCCATGAACCGCTGGCCTACCTGCGCGATTCGCAGGTGTCGGCGGTGGATTTCGTGCACGGCGAAGGCCTGCTGATGGCCCCGACCATTGCGGTGCCGGAAATGCTCAAGCGCAACGGCCTCACCCTGCAGGATTTCGACATCTACGAGATCCATGAAGCGTTCGCGGCGCAGGTGCTGTGCACCCTGCGTGCGTGGGAAAGCGAAGACTACTGCCGCAACCGCCTGGGCCTGGACGCGCCGATGGGCCGCATCGACCCGGAAAAGATCAACCCGCTGGGTTCGTCGCTGGCCACCGGCCATCCGTTCGCCGCCACCGGCGCACGCGTGATTGCGACGGCTGCCAAGCAGCTGGCCGAACGCGGCGGTGGTCGCGCGCTGGTGTCGATCTGCACCGCCGGCGGCATGGGCGTGGTGGCGATCGTCGAACGTTGATCGATCGTGTCGACGAAGCAAAAGGCCGCCTGAAATGGCGGCCTTTTTTGTTGGTGGG
>JAEXNZ010000304.1 GCA_023439425.1 Pseudomonadota bacterium | reverse complement strand
ATTTGGAGGAGTCGACCATCACCGGAATACGCGCGATATCCGGCTCGGACATGATCAGGTTCAGATAGCGGGTCATCGCCTTTTCCGAATCGATCAGGCCCTCGTCCATGTTGACGTCGAGGATCTGCGCGCCGCTGGCCACCTGCTGGCGGGCAACGTCAACGGCCTCCTCGTAGCGCTCTTCCTTGATCAGCTTGCGGAACTGCGCACTGCCGGTGACGTTGGTGCGCTCACCGACATTGACGAACAGCAGGTCCGGGGTGATGACCAGCGGTTCCAGGCCAGACAGCCGGGTGTGGCGGACCGGTGCACTCATGCGGCCTGCTCCTGCGCGGCCGGCAGCGCTCTGGGCGGCAGCCCGGCCACCGCCAGCGCGATGGCGCGGATATGGTCGGGAGTGGAGCCGCAGCAGCCGCCGACCAGGTTGAGCAGGCCGTCCTGGGCGAAGCCACGCAGGGTGGCGGCCATTTCATCCGGGGTTTCGTCGTACTCGCCAAACGCGTTGGGCAGACCGGCGTTGGGGTGTGCGCTGACGTAGCAGTCGGCGACCTGGCCCAAAGTTTCCACGTGCGGACGCATGGCATCGGCACCCAGCGCGCAGTTCAGTCCGATCGACAGCGGCCGTGAGTGGGCAAGCGAAGCATGGAAGGCATCAGCGGTCTGCCCGGACAGGGTGCGACCGGAGGCATCGGTGATCGTGCCGGAGATCATGATCGGCAGGCGCGCGCCGCGATCATCGAACGCTTCCTCGATCGCGAACAGTGCGGCCTTGGCGTTCAGCGTGTCGAAGATGGTTTCCACCATGAGCGTGTCGGCCCCGCCGTCGATCAGCCCATCAATGGCCTCGCGGTAGGTGTCACGCAGCGCATCGAAGCTGGTATTGCGGAAGCCGGGATCATTCACGTCCGGGCTGATCGAAGCCGTGCGACTGGTCGGGCCAAGCACGCCGATGACGAAGCGAGGCTTGTCCGGCGTGGTCGCCTCGATGGCATCGCAGCAGGCCCGCGCCACCGCTGCGCCGGCCTTGTTGAGCTCGTATACCAGGTGTTCCAGGTGATAGTCGGCCTGGCTCACCGAAGTGGCATTGAAGGTATTGGTTTCGATCAGGTCCGCACCGGCTTCGAGGTAGGCGGTGTGGATGCCGGCGATCACCTCCGGCCTGGTGAGCAGCAGCAGGTCGTTGTTGCCCTTGAGATCATGGCCTTCAGGTGTGCCGTGGTCGCAGCCTGCACCGTGTTGGTGGTCGAAGCCACCAGCGAAGCGCTCGCCGCGGTAATCCGCTTCCTCGAGTCCATGGCGCTGGATCATCGTGCCCATGGCACCGTCGATGATCAGGATGCGCTCGGCCAGTGCCGATTCGAGGGCGCGGACGCGTTCAGGGTGCAACCACGGCAGGGACGACATGGAAACCTCAGGGCTTGGTGGCGATCAGCGAGATGACTTCGAAATGCGGCGGCCGCTTCTCACGGGTCACCGTCTCCAGGCTGGAGACAACCAGCCCGGCTTTTTCGGCGAACTTGCGCAGTTCCTTGTCGCTGAAGCCGAGATTGACGTGGCCGTACGCGTCCACGGCGGCCTTGTGCTCGTGACGGGCCAGGCTGCAGAGCAGCAGGCGACCACCGGAGCGCAGCACGCGCGCGCCTTCGGCGACGGCCTGGGCCGGCTTGGCCGCGTAGGTCAGCGCATGCATCAGCACCACCAGGTCGAAACTGCGGTCCTTGAACGGCAGGGCGTGCATGTCGCCTTCGCGCACTTCCACATTGGCCAGCCGGCGCAGGCGTTCGCTGGCGGCGGCGACCACGCGCGCGCTGGTGTCGATGCAGACGTAGCGTTTGGCGTGCGGGGCGACCAGTTCGGCCAGCACGCCGTCGCCGGAGGCGATGTCGAGCACGTCACCGGTTTCCAGCAGGGGCAGGGCGGTGCGGGCGAGGGCTTCCCAGGTGCGGCCGGGGGAGTAGTGGCGTTCCATATCGCCGGCGACGCTGTCGGCCCAGTTCTGGTCGGCGGCGCGGCTGGCCAGCACCCCGGCCACGCGTTCAGCATCCTGGCGCAGCAGCGGGTCGTCACTGCCGGTGCTCAAGGCGTGCCACAATGCGCGCTGCGCCGGGTCCAGCGCGGCGTCGTCGAAGCGGTAGTACGCCGAAACCCCGGCGCGACGGTCGCGCACCAGCCCGGCCTCCTTCAGTTTGGCCAAGTGGGTCGACACGCGCGGCTGTGCCAGCGTGGTGATGGCCGACAGTTCGGCCACGGTCAGTTCTTCCTGCTCAAGCAGGGTCAGCAGGCGGACGCGGGTGGCGTCAGCGAACACTTTGAGGCGGACCGACCAGTCCTCGAGATCCATAAATATCTACCTATCGCGATATAGAGATATTTTCGTTGTTCCGGCCGGTTCCGGTCAAGTCAGCCGCGATTGCCCGGCCCCCGGTACAATTCCGCCACAGGGCCGCGTACGTAGCGGCCCTATCGACTTGAGCCTGGGAGGGTGTAGTGGATTTCAGCTTTACCGAAGAGCAGCTGATGCTGCAGGACGTGGCACGTCGCATTGCGCAGGAAAAGATTGCCCCGAGCGCGGAGCACCATGACCGCACCGGCGAGTTCCCGCTGGAGAACATCCAGCTGCTGGGCGAAAACGGCCTGATGGGCATCGAAGTGCCGGCTGAATACGGCGGCGCGGGCATGGATACGATCGCCTACGTGCTGGCGATGGTGGAGGTGGCTGCGGGTGACGCGGCGCATTCGACGATCATGTCGGTGAACAACTCGCTGTTCTGCAACGGCATCCTGACCCATGGCAGCGAAGCGCAGAAGCAGACCTACGTGCGCGCGATTGCCGAGGGCCAGGCCATCGGCGCGTTCGCGCTGACCGAACCGCAGTCGGGTTCGGACGCCACCGCCATGCGCTGCCGCGCGGTCAAGCAGGCCGACGGCACCTATGTGATCAACGGCAAGAAGAGCTGGATCACCTCCGGCCCGGTGGCCAAGTACATCGTGCTGTTCGCGATGACCGATCCGGACGCCGGCGCACGCGGCATCACTGCGTTCATCATCGATACCGACCGCGCGGGCTTCCACCGCGGCAAGACCGAGCCGAAGCTGGGCATCCGCGCTTCGGCCACCTGCGAGATCGAGTTCCAGGATTACGTGGCGCACGCCGACGACATCGTGGGCAAGGAAGGCGAGGGCTTCAAGATCGCGATGGGCGTGCTGGACGCGGGCCGCATCGGCATTGCCTCGCAGGCTATCGGCATCGCGCGTGCGGCGTATGAAGCCACGATCGAGTACGTCAAGGAGCGCAAGGCATTCGGCGCGGCCATCGGCACCTTCCAGATGACCCAGGCCAAGATCGCGGACATGAAGTGCAAGCTGGACGCGGCACTGCTGCTTACTCTGCGCGCGGCGTGGGTGAAGGGGCAGGGCAAGCGCTTCAGCAACGAAGCGGCGATTGCCAAGCTGACCGCCTCGGAAGCGGCGATGTGGATCACCCACCAGGCGGTGCAGATCCACGGCGGCATGGGCTACTCCAAGGAAATGCCGCTGGAGCGTTACTTCCGCGATGCCAAGATCACCGAGATCTACGAAGGCACCTCGGAAATCCAGCGCCTGGTGATCGCGCGCAACGAGACCGGTCTGCGCTGATCGGTTGCTTTCGCCAACCGCTGCGATTGCGGTCTCCGCGTAGAGCCGGGCTTGCCCGGCTGCTGTTGGATTCAGGCGAACAGCCGGCGGTCACGCGAATCCGTGTTTGGTCGCGCCGGGGTGGGTTTGCGGGACACGCCGTGAATACATCCCTGTAGG
>JAEXNZ010000287.1 GCA_023439425.1 Pseudomonadota bacterium | reverse complement strand
GGGCTTGCCCGGCTGCTTTTGCATCGGCCCCGACCAGCCGGGCAAGCCCGGCTCTACGACGCTTCGCGGCCAATCAACGCCCCGCCGGCAACACCACCTCGGCCATCACCGGGAAATGATCCGATGGCAACACGCCACCGGGCCTGTCATCCAGCGTCACAAACCGCAACACCTTCACCCCCCGCACCAGAATCCAGTCCAGCTCGGTGGTAGGCGTGCCGCTGAAGTTGTGGAACGTCAGCCGCGGCCCTTCCACCTTCGCCGCCACCTTACGCGCATCCTCCAGCGCCGCAGTGAACGTCGCATAGGTCTCGCTGCCCGGTTCGCTGTTGAAATCGCCGGTCACCAGCACCGGCACCCCGGCATGCAGCTGCTGCAGCCGCGCCACGATTGCCTTTGCACCCTTCACCCGGCGCGGCTCATCTTCATCCCGATAAGGCAGGTGAGTGTTGAGCAGGTAGAAGCGCTGCCCATCGGCCGCGCGCTCGAACAGCGCCCAGGTCACCATGCGCGGGAACAGATTGCCCCAGGTGATGCTGCCGGCCACTTCCGGCGTATCGGACAACCAGAAGTCGCCTGATTCCACCACCTTCAGCTGGGCGCTGTCATAGAACACGCCCATGTGTTCGTCGCCGTCACCACCGCGTCGCCCCTGGCCGAACCAGCGGTAGCCGGGCAGGTGCGCGGTCAGGTACTCGGCCTGCTTCTGCACCAGCTCCTGGGTGCCGAATACGGCGGGCTTCTCTTCCTGCAGCAGGGAAACCATCGCATCGCGACGGTCATCCCAGCGCCGCGCCGGTTCGGTATCCACCGGGGTGCGCACGTTGAACGACATCACCCGCAGCGGCTCGGCTGCGGGTGCGGGTGAGCGGGCCTGCACGCTGCCCAGGGGCAGCGACAGGGCAAACGCAAGCCACAGGGCGTGGCGCTTTCGAATCGACCGCATTGGAATCCCTCCATTCCATGAAAACGATTCCAAGCGTCGCACGGTTACGTGCCGGCGACTATGCGCGGGTTGGCGAAATGTCGATTTTCCTGATCATTTGACGTACTCCACCAGATAACGGACCGAGAACTTCACCTTGGCTCGCAGCTTGTCCAGGGTCTGCTTCACCGTTGGCAGCACCACGCCGCCGCAGCTGGAGCAGGTGTTGAGGAAGCTCACCAGCTTTACCTCGAGGACATCTTCTGGAAGCAGGCGCACCGCCGGGTCTTCCGACTGCAGCAGCGACAGCAGGTAATCGAAGATCCCTTTTTCCGAATCGCCGCCGCGGTCGAACACGATGGTGCGCGCGTCCTCAGGCGTCCGCAGCACCGGCAGCGTCACAAACGATGGGCTTTTGGGCACATTGGCATCGCGCGCGTCAATGTAACGGGTGTCGGCGGTCGGCTCTGGCACCTTCAGTGTGAGCTTGCGTGCCCGCTGCCCGCTGGAGAGTGAGCTGATCACCAGCTTGCCCTTCGTGGTCTCGATCTCGGCGTACGCAAAATTGGCACCGGTAACGTGCTTGATCAGTTCCTGCGCGGTTTCCGGGATCGCCAGACTGTCAGCGGTAAGGGGCACCCATTCGGATTCCTTGCCCACTACCGGCAGCAGCGTGTTCAGCATGTCGGCGACGTGCTGACGTTCTTCCGGCGAGCAGGTCTGCAGTGCCTTCCAGTCGGGGATGAACTGCCGGCTGAAGTCGACGAAATCTCTTTGCTCGCGACCTCCGGAGAATACCCTGCGGGCGAATTCCTCCACTTCGTTCGGTTTATCGTTTACGCGGCAGTAGTCCACGTATTTCAGATAGCTGTCGTAAAGTTCCAGCTCGTGCGGCTCCAGGCCAGGGCGAAGGTAATTGAAAGTCATTTCCGAGATGACGCGCAGCACCTGTTCCGACTGGGGGTTCTCGCGCAGCAAACGCTGCCGCTCCGAAAGCCGCAGATACATCGCGATGTCGTCGGAATTCGTCAACGGAAGAAAGTGCAGGGTGTCACCGCTATAGTCCGGCACCGGTGCCACGTAGTAAATGCCGCGATCCGGCTCGATGCAGATGGACGGCTTGCCGTCCACCAGCATGTGCACGCCGCGCAGCTCGCGGCTGTCCTGCACGCCTTCCGCAATCGGGCCCAGGCGGATGACGGGTGCCTTGCGGTTCACGCGCATGCGATCGAAGGGGCTGGTGTCTTTGTCCAGACCCAGCAGGGAATCCGGTACCAGCTTGCCCTCCAATTGGGAAAGGTACTTCACCTGTTGGGGTACGCCCAGCGCCTGCTCCTCTTCCGGCGTCAGCGGCTCCAGCTTCGGCGGCATCACCCGGCCTTGCGGCGACGTCCGTGAGTCCCACTTCTGCAGCTTGCCGTCGTGCACCATCACCGGCTTCTGAGTCTTGCCACCGGGAAGGGCGAATCCCTCCATCGGTTTCATGTCGGCCGGGCTGTAACTGCGATAGCCGAACGCATGCGGCAGCAGCTCGTTGGAGGTCGGTGACTCCGGCAGCGGCACCAGACGGTCCGGCACGAAGCGCAGCTGGGTCGGCCGGACGCAACTGGCCGCTGCTGCTTCGGTCTCCACGCTTTCCACGCCGCGCGGCACCCGGCAGCCGGTGATGTCCAGTTCCTGCAGTTCGCCGATCTCGCCTCCATGCACCTCGCGCAGCTGCAGCGAACCGCTGCCGGGGTTCAGCAGATACGGGCTGTCACCGATCCAGACTTCCCATTGGTTGTCGCCGTGCTCAGTGAAGCGCGCATCGGTGGCGTCGCCCAGCTGCAGGTGCACGCCGCCCTCCACGACCTCGCCCGGAATGAACTCGGGAAGCGGGTGGACCAGGCTCACCCGCTGCAGTGGCGGCCCATAGGCGGCACCGGCGATGGGGTCGAAGCGATACCAGCCGTTGGGCCCGCTGATCATCAGCGTCATCGGTCCGGCATCGACCTGGCCTACCGCCACCGTGGCATCCTCAATCCCGAAATCGAGCTCGAATGAGGTCAGCAGTTCCTGCGTGGCCGTGCCGACCGCGACCTCGGCCTCCACGGCGTGTGCCGCTGCGCCCAGAGCGCGTTCGCCACGCAGCGCGCCGCGCAACCAACCGGCACCGCGCAGCGCCTGCTCCCACGCCTGTCCGCCGAGCCGCAACGCCCCCTTGCCCAGGTCATGGATCAGACCGACGCCACTGTTGCGCAGCAGCTCGCCTGCCAGCTTCCCGAGCGCTTCTCCCGTATGCGCGGCGGCCGATACCAAGGTATGCGTGCCGGCCTCGGCTGCGATGCGCACCATGCTGCGGGCGAATTCCGCACCGGGGATCAGACTGCCGAGCGCGTCCGCACCGCAGTCGAGCGCCGCCTTGCCGTTTTGGCCATTCACCAGGTCCTCGCTGCAGGCGAAGAACGGAATCGTGAACTCGGCGACTTTCTTCAGAAGCGCTTCTTCTTTGTCCAGCACCTGCTCCAATGGAGTGAGGTGGCTGAGTTCCAGCTTCTTGACCTCATCCAGGCGTGCGTCCCACAGCGGCTTGGCAGCGGCCGCTGCCAGAGCGTGCATGGCATCCGGATCGTTCAGGCGCATCGCGCCCGCCAGCGGGGTCAGTCGCAGGTCACTCACTGCGGCCAGCCGGTCCGCGCGGTGGATGGCAATGCTGCCGTCGATCAAGCCCTGTGCGTCCACGCACGGTCCCAGGTGCGGGTCCATCACCGCACGCCGGATCAGCCCGGTGCGCGGCAGGATCTCGAAGTACACCGGCTCGGCGTTGCCGCCCGGCTTGCACCGCAGCAGCAGACCCTGGGTGGCGTCCTGATCGAACGCGTGAACCTGCAGCGGTGTGCATTGGCTGCTGCGCAGTACGGCCTGATCTTCTGGCGGAAGCGTCTGCAGCAGCTCTTCAATCAGTCCAGCCAGACCCTGTTCGACCGCAGTGCGGTACATCGCGAATGCATCGTCGAACCGCTGGTGGGTGGTCGACTGCCCGGTACAGAGATAGGCATCAGCAGCGATCAGGTCGAGCAGGGAGTCGCTCACGCTCAGCAGCGCCTTCACCGAGCCATCCAGCGTGCTGGTCGCCTCCGGAATCACCAGCGACAGCACGTCTTCCTGTCGCTGAAGGGTCTTGCCGGCGGTGATGCCGTGCGCGCCCAGTACCAGCGTTCCGATCTGGTCGACCGGCAGCGACCACAGGACCGCGTCCAGCCCTGTTTCCTTGAGCTTCTGTTCGGCGATCTTCCGACGCGTTGGCGGCGTCTGGGCGATCAAGGCAAGACGCGCCGCATGCGCATCCTGCGCCTTCTTCAGGTAGTCCAGCGCGCTGTTGGCCTGTGCCGGCG
Organism: Pseudomonadota bacterium; assembly: GCA_023439425.1. Taxonomy (GTDB): domain Bacteria; phylum Pseudomonadota; class Gammaproteobacteria; order Xanthomonadales; family Xanthomonadaceae; genus Stenotrophomonas. Next base: position 7,195 of record JAEXNZ010000287.1, on the reverse strand, counting down.
TCACCTGGTCCAGCCACATCAGGCCCGGCAGTTGCCCATGTGACACGGCGTACAACAGCGCCGGTTGCAGCATGGCGCGCGCCCAACTGGCATGCAGGGCATCGTGTGCGCCGGGCTGCGACGAAGGGGCAGACAGTGCGGCGGCCAGCCCGGCTACCTGCACATAGCTGACCCTGCCGCTGGCACCGGGCTGCAGCGCCTCCAGCAATGCAACGCTGTGCAGGAAGGCACTGCCGGCCAGCGAGGCCGGGCTGAGTCCTTCTGGAATGTTCCGGACCAGCAATGCCGGCTGCTGGACTTCGCTCAGCAGCAGCCACTGCAGCAGGTCACGCGCAGCCGAGGGTGCATGTGGGTGGCGCGTGGCCAGCAAGGCGGCCACGTGCGCCTGCCATTGGACGAAGCTTCGGTGCACGTGCGCCGGGTTGTTCAGGTCGGCGCGCATTGCGTCGATCTGCGCGTGGCCGACGTAGTGTTCAAGCAGGGCCTGCGCGACGATGATCTGCGCGCCCTGCGGCGAGGTCGTGCTGGTCCCGTTTGCGCCGGCCCAGTTTGCCTGCCCCAACAACTGCTGTCCCAGCTGCGCGAACCCCTGGGTGCGCGACATCAGGTCCCACAGCTCGGCCGGGGGCAGGGCGCTATCGGGATCGACGTTGTGCAGCACATCCAGGCCCCAGCCCTGCAGCAGCGTGTGCAGCTCGGGCAGGGCGGACGTGTCCAGCGGGGTGGTCACCGGCACCGGGGCAGGGCGATGGAACCAGCGTTCCAGCAGCAGGCCCGTGTCGTTCGTGGCAGGCACTTCAGGTGATGGCTGCGGCCACAGCGGGAAGCCCAACGCCATGCGCTGCGCGTTCGCAGGGGCTTCCATGGGCAGCAGCGCCAATGCCAGCAGCAGCGCCTGCTCGGGCTTACGCAACAGCAACGGGTCGGCCTCGGCCAGCACTTGCGCCAGGGTCAGCACCGGTGCCGCGCCGCCGGCGAACAGGCTCGGTACCTCCAACAGCGCGACGATTTTCTGCTGCACGCTGGGCGGCAGCTGCGACAAGATGGCCTTGCCCAGCAGCGCGGCGTGTACCTGCCAGCCGGCGTGTTGCTTCTTGTCCACCGCACCGCTGTGCACCGTACTGTCTTTCACCGCGTCCACCCAGCGGGCAACGGCGGTGTGGCCCTCCGCGCTCTCCAGCCACTGCTGCAGCAGGTGCGGTCCCTGCACGATCAGCGTCCAGGCGTCCAGGTTGCTGCCGGGAGCACCATTGCTGGAAATGAGCGCGCGCTGGATCGCGTTCGCCAGACCGTCGCGCAGGCTGAGCGCATCGGCCGGACAGATGGCCTGTGCCAGGGCATGGCCGGGCTGCGTTTCCAGCCACTGCGCCAAGCTCAAGGTGGGCGCAGGCGTGTTGGGCGACAGGCCCGGCGTATCGGGATCGCAGAATTCATTGCCCACGAGGTGATAGAACGCCTGGAAGTAGCCCAGGCTCTCGGCGTACCAGGGGTCTGCATCTTGCAGTGGCAGCTCGATCTGGCCGTACAGCTGCTGCAGCGGCTCGACCAGGCGCCGCAGGTGCACGCCCAGGTTCAGTTCGTTGCGGGTGATCGGTCGGTCCTGCTGCAGCAGCACCCAGTCATGCAGCATGCCCGCAGTGCGGTGGAAGTACAGCCCCAGGCTCGCCTCCCAGGTCAGCACCTGCTTGCCGCTGCGCGCTCTGCGGTCTGCCAGATCACGCCATTCGGACATGTCCGCCGTCGTTGTTCGCCATGGTGGGCGTGCGTCTCCGTACAGCATGCGGCTGTGCACCACCGCGATCTGTGCCAGGCAGCGGGCGGCGTCGGTCAACACAAGGAAGCCTTCCTCGCCCAGCAGCGGAGCGGCTACGTCCACCCACCATTGACGCAGATCCGTGTCCTTGATGGGCGGGCAGAAGCTGTGCCGCGTGGGTGCCATTTGAGCGGCATGTGCCTGGATGACCGTTGCATTCACCGGCATGGGCGAATGCAACGCCGCTGGGCGGGTTTTCTCCACCACACGGTGGAAGAAGACACGGCCGCCATCGGGTGCCTTTCCGTCGTAATCCTGCAGCAGCTCACCGGCGGCCAGGCCAATCCGGGCAAGCGCGTAATGGGCGTCGTGTTCGTGCCGGGTGTGCGCCGGATCGCGGTGGGCATCCGGCTGCGCATGCACTGCGCGCATCAGCTGCTTGAGCATGCGCATGAACACATAGATCTGCGCTTCGATTCCGCCGCGCTCGATCTCATACTCCTGCCAGGTCGACAACTCCGGCAGCTGGTTGATCGCGTCGAACAGCGCGATGCCCTGTTCGGTGCCGAAGAAGCGTTCCAGCGCATCGGCGGACGGTGGTCGTCCGTGCAGATGTTCGCCGCCCTGCGCGAACAGGTCAGTGATGGACCGCAGCAATCCCTGCGCGGACGGTTCGGTGTAACCCGGAATAGCGTGCCACCAGGCGCGGGCAGGGATGTGGTCGATCAAGCCCTGCATCAGCAGCAGCGGCACCGGGCCGGCCATCTGCGCGAACAGCTGGGCACCGGCTCCGGGTAGAAGTGCCGGTGCTGCCAGAGGGAAGGCCGCCGCCTGACCCTCATCCGTCAACGCACCGGCCCGCGCCTGTGGCGGCAGCCACTCGGTGGCAAGGCCCGTTGTGCTCGCGTGTGCGGCCGTCTGCACCGTTGAAGGGGTTCTCGGTGCGTCGACGACGGCCCTGCCGAACAGGCAGGCGAACGCGTCCAGCGCCTGCTTTGCGCTTGTGGCCTGCGGCTGCTGACGACGTACGAAGTCCACGATCTGTGTCGCCTGCTCCATGTGCAGGCCGGCTACGAAGCGTGTATCGGCAGCGCAGGGCATCAGCGCGGTGCTGTCAGGCGCGGGTAACGCGGGGGCGTCCCGGGTCAAACCGTCGACTGCTTTGCGCCATACCGTCACCGCTTCATTGTGCGTGTCAGCCGGCACATCACCCGGCACGGGAATGCAGGCATCAACGGTGACCCGCCGGCCCCAGGCGGCCATCGCCTGGCTGACGTGCATCAGGTTGTACGGAAAGTACAGCGCCGATGTCAGCGCGTGCATCGCAGAGTCGAAACGACCCACGGGCGTCACTGGGGGATCTTGGGCCCAGGTCGCCGAACGTGCCGTCTGCACCATCAGGGTGCCCAGCGCGCAGGGGGCGGGCGACGTGTCACCGTCGACCAACGGGGTAAAGCCGGCCGCAGCGGCCAACGGTGATCTGGATTCCAACGTACTGAGCGGGGCGGCGTTGTGTTCAATCAGGTACTGCAGGCCCACGCGCGCATCCAGCAGGCCGCGTTCCCGCTGCTCGCGTTGGCGCATGGTACGAAGTGCGGTCTGCACATGGGCGCTGTCGGCCTGAGGGGCCAATGCCTGTAACTGCGAGGCCGACCACTCACCGCGCGCATGCATGTCGCTCTTGAGCAGCTCCTGCTTCTGGTGCTTCAGCGCCAGTGCCAGGCTGTCTTTCAATGGTTCGGCGGCCAGCAGCGCCTGCCACGCATGTCGGGCCATGTGCTGCGGCCGATACAACGCATCACGCAGTGCGGTAAGCAGCGGGTGCGCCTGCGCCTGCGCATGGCTCAAGTCTCGTCGCAGGTCCAGCATGGCCACTTCCCACTGCAGCGAAGGCAGCCGCAGCGCGTGCAGCAATACCTCGCGCCACGCCTGTTGCTCGGCCTCTGGCATCGTTGCAGGAAGCTCGCAGCGTGCAGCCAGGTGGTCGCCGAGCAGGCAGGCCAGCGGCGTGCCAGCGACTTCTGCGGCCAACATCGGCTGCAGCAGATCCAGGGTGACCGGTCCTGCGGCCAGCATCTGTGACAGCAGCTCGAACTGCGCCGGCGGTGCGCCGATCAGTTCTCTCATGGAGGGGACGGTGGAGGAGGGCAGCGCGATGGGCGGCACCACGCCGTCCCGGTTATGCAGATGATGCAACCGGGACGGGCCGGGTACCGGCGGCGGTAATTCCTGCAGAGGATCCGGGCGCGATAACGATGCCGTCGAGCGCGGGGCCGAGGTGACGGAGGAGGCGGGGGAGCTGTGATTCATCGTACGAATGCCGCTCGGAGGGGGCGCGTACGATCACCGGAGGCGGGCGTGCGCTTAATAGGAATAATCAGAAAAATTCGCGAAGGGCTTGAAATGCCTGTGCCGAAAAGGTTTACAGGACCAATGGCAGGGGCAGGCGCTGCGCCTAGGCCGTAGGGTCAGCGGCATTCCGGTCCAGGAGCGTCGCCATGCTGCGTCTGTCGTGCCTGCTGTTGAGTGTCGTGGTCGCAGGGAGCGCGTGTGCTGCGCTACCGCCGCCCGCTTCCGGGTTCGACGCGGTACTCGCGCGCTGGGACCAGACCGAGCATCCCGACCTGCGCGCGGTGGTGGTGATGCAGCAGGGGCAGGTGGTGGCCGAGCGGTACTACAACGGGGCCACGCGCGAGGAGCTGCACGACGTGCGCTCGGCCGGCAAAAGCGTCACCGCGCTGCTGGTCGGCATCGCCCGCGACCAGGGCCGGCTGCAGATCGACCAGCCGGTGCAGCGTTACTGGAAGCAGGCGGCGGGCACCGCCATCGGCCCGGTGGCATTGCGTGATGTGCTGAGCATGCGTTCGGGGCTGGCGGCCGATGACGAAGAGGCGTCTTCGCCCGGCAACGAGGACCGCATGGATGCCGCCCGCGACCCGAAGGCGTTCGTGCTGAATGTGCCGCGCGCCGCGCCGCCGGGCACGGTGTACCGCTACAACTCGCTGACCAGCTATGTGGCCGGCGTGGTGGTGACGGAAGCAGTTGGCAAGCCGATGGACGTGTTCGCACGCCAGTATCTGTTCGCGCCGCTCGGCATCCAGCGTTGGCAGTGGGCGCGTGACGCTTCCGGCATCACCAAGGGGCAGGGCAACCTGTCCTTGCGCGCGCGTGATTTCGCAACGATAGGCGAGATGGTGCGAAACGACGGGGTGTACCAGGGCAGGCGCATCGTCAACGCCGCATGGTTGCACGATGCACTCACCCCGCATGTGGCCATTGGCGACGGCGACCCGTATGCGGATGGCTATGGCTACTACTGGTACGCCAAGACCCACGACGTCAACGGCACCCCCGTACCGGTGCGCTTCGCCTCCGGCAACGGCGGCAACAAGATCTACGTGGTGCCGAGCCGGCGGATGGTGGTGGCCATCACCTCAAGCGCCTACGGCAAGGGATACGGCCAGCGGCGATCAGAGGCGATTCTGAAGGCATTGCTGGCCGCGACCCCGTAGCGCCGGGTTACCCGCCGTTAGTGCGGTTTGCCTTGTCGACGGTCACGGTGACCTGCACCGTGGTCGGTTCGCTGTCCAGCTCGATGTAAGCGTGCACCAGCTTCTTCAGCGCGTTCGCCGGATGGGTGTGGGAACGGCGCGCGGCTTCGCGGAACTGGCAGCGCTGTTCCTGCGGCAGATGTACCTTCATCACGACATCTTTGCTCATGGGGTGTGCCTCCAGCTGGGGGTTTCGAACGCGCCTGCGAACTGCATCTGCATCGTGAATCTCCTTCCGGTAGTTCCCCCTTGCCGGGTGGCAAGGGGTCGGGAGGTTCGAAACCGTACAGGTAGAGTAGAAAACGGCGGGCGTATTCCCCCATTGAGGGTGTTGTATTAGCCACCCTCCCGACTCGGGTCACGCTCACTCTATCTGTTGGGGTTTCGACGCCCCGTCCTAAAATCGTGCGCGGCATCGCGATGTAATGGAAATAGGCAGCGTCTATCGGGTGTCGTCGCGTTGTGTGCTGCAGCACGAAACATGTCGCTTACGACCTGTGACACCGGGTGCCTTGGTGCATTCTGCGTAGTTCGCGACGTTATGCGTGCGTCGAGATGAGTGGCGAACGAGCGTCGCGCAGAACGACGCAATCAACCCAAACGCCGCAATGCCACCCGGCGGATGGCGTGTTCCGTCTGATCAGCCCTAGAATCGGGTTCAGACACACCACCTGTCTCCAAGCCAAGGACTGCACGCATGCCCATCGCACGGGAAGGCCGTTTCCTCCTAAACCACGACGCGTACCTTGGCGGTACCCGACTCGGGCTCGAATCCTCCATGCTCGAGGCCTGCATCCAAGAGGTCCATTCGCGTAACTACCTCGGCGTGTTCGGCAGCCCAGCATTCGGGTTCAACGAGACGTCCCTCGATGCACTGGAGCAGCTTCCGCATCCACCCGCGACGCCCGCCCATAGCGTTCGAACGACTGCCATCACTCCGGGAAATGGTGTGGGAATACCGTGCGCGCGACACCGGCGTGGAGACCCTGTCGTTGGAAATGTTGCACCTGTGGCGGTATGCCCCCAAACACGCCAGCTTCGCCGGGCTGCAATTGCCGACCACCCTGCGGGAGCTTGAGCTCAACTGGTGCAATTCCGCCCGCCTGGAGGGATTGCCGGTGCTTCCCAACGTGCGCAGGCTGGGGATCCATCAATGCCGCAACATGAGCAGTCTGGCTGCGGTTCCAGACCTGTTCCCGGCTTTGGAGCACCTGGTGGTCGATGCCTGCGGGCGGATGAAGATTGAGGAGGGTGGGCGGCTGGTGGCCCGGATGCCGAAGTTGAAGCATGCTTTCGTGCAGAAGCGCGTAGTGACCTGATCTGCCCAAGTGCTGCAGCACGACGCATCGGGACGTGCTGGGACGCGGGTAGAGTCGGTCGACAGACGACTGCCGATGGCAGTCATCACTGCTATAACGGATGACCATCGAACGTAAGCAGCGTTGCTCTGTTCGAGAATCCGGAGGCGTTGCAGGGCCCGCGTCGCTTCTTAATCAGCCACGATCGGTGGTGAGCGGTACAGGTGTGGAGTTTTGATCGTCCGTGCCCCACGCGATGGTCTGGGGCTCGCCGATCATCTTGATCTTTGCTCCACTTTTCACAGCCTCAGAGGCTTCTCTCATCAGTTTCAGCCAACTGGCATTCTGAAGCGCAACCACCTCCGGGCGGAGGATCCTTGATGGCTTCTTGGACCTGGATGCGTTCATAGCCGTGAAATCCTCCGTCGTGGGATATTGGCTTTGCGATGATCTGGAACGTTGGACCTGTCGGGTCTTTGCGGCAGAGTGAACCTGTCCCCTGAAATCGGACGCCAAGAAGTACGGGGTCAGGAAGCGGCTTTCAATTGCTTTGCGTAGTCGTTTGGCGACACGAATCCGAGTGTCGAGTGTAG
>JAEXNZ010000280.1 GCA_023439425.1 Pseudomonadota bacterium | reverse complement strand
GCTCTTGGCGACCCGCTAACAGCAGCCGGGCAAGCCCGGCTCTACGGTGATGGCAAGATCGGCGCTTCACCGGCATTACAGTTCCCCGCTTCGCTGCCGCTACCTCCAAGGACCTGACGCCACGCCTTCGAGGACCGACATCGCATGCACACGGGCACCAGCGATACCGTTAACGACACTGCTGCGACCGGCGTGGCGCTGCCGCCGGCCGAAGTGTTGCTCGATGATCACTCCGCGCCCGACACGCTGGGCAGCGAAGCGGACGCGCCGTCGCCGGGCTCCACGCTGTATCGCCTGCCGCTGATTTCGGTGCCGGATAACGTGCTGCTCAAGGCAGCCGTACAGAAACTGGTGGAGCAGAAGACGCAGCTGGACCGCCTGGCCCGCAACCCAGCCCTGGCCGGGCTGCTGCCGAGTGAGTGGCAAGGCACCGGTAACCGTGGCGTGGACCTGCAGGCGTTCATGCTGTCGGTGCTGCCCTATCTGCACAACACCGCCACGGCCGACACACAGCCGGCGCGCTTGCCGCTCAAGCACGTGATTGGCGACAGCGGCCGCTGGGAACATGCCGATGTGGCCGAACCCAAGTCGCTGGCGTTCTTCCTGGCCAGCGACGACCGCGCCAGCGCCGGGGCCAAGGATCCGGCCGGGGCCTATCTGGTCGCCGCGCTGGGTCTGGCCTGGGCACACGAGGGACGCACCCGCCCCGGCTTCCTGCGCCAGATGGGCTACGACAGCATGGCCGCGCGCGTGCACGTGCTGCCCTATCCGGAGCCGGGCGAGCTGGCGCTGTACAGCGTGGTGGTGCATGGCACTGCGCAGGTCTGGTGTGTATTGGGCAGGCGCAAGCTGCGCCCGCTGCTGGCCCCCTGGCTGAGCGTGCCGTTGCTGACCGCCTACGGCGTGGCAGCGCCCACAGCCTGGCCGGCGTCCTACCCGCCGGTCGAGGAAGTGGCACAGATGCTGGCGGTGGTGCGCCAGGGCAAGGGACCGGTCGAGGTCGATCTGGTCAAGACCGCCGCCAAGGTGGCCGAAGACGCCTCCGGCGAAGCGTGGGTCCCGGTCAGCCTGCTCCAGGTCGGCACCTGGGTGCCGCGCTGGCGCTACTTCATGGCCACGTTCATCGGCTTGCCGTCGGCCATCCTGGTGATCGCGGCGCTGGCCCTGCCCAACGCCGTCGAGGCCGCCGCCGTGGCGGCCTCACTGGGGCTGGCTGCCGGTGCCATCGGGGCATTGGCCGCGCCGTGGGTGCACGCGCGGAAGAAGCATTTGAGATGATGGGGATGACGACCAACGGTCGTCACCTACCGGTAGGTGCCCACCGTTGGTGGGCACACTCTGATCACCCCTCGTCCATCCGCTGCAGGCCGTCCCCGGCCAGGCGCAGGATCAGCTTCTCCAACAACTGTTCTTCCTCTTCGCTGAGCACCGACATCAGCTTGCGGGTGATCTCGATCACCAGCGGCGCGATGGTCTCGTAGACCTCGAACCCGGCAGCCGAAAGCGCCAACACGGAACGACGACGGTCGTCGCCGTGGGTTTCACGCTTGATGAAGCCCCGCTCCAGCAGTCTGGCCACGGCGCGGCTGACCGCCACCTTGTCCATCGCAGTGCGGTCGGAGACCTCGCTCGCCGAAGACCCCGGGTATAACGCCAGGATGGTGATGACCCGCCATTCCGGGATCGCCAGTCCGTAGCGGTCGCCGTACAGCTTGGCAATGTTGCCGCTGACCCGGTTGGACAGGACGCTGAGCCGATAAGGCAGGAACTGCTCCAGGTCGAGCAGGGCGTGCGAGGCGCGGATGCGCTGGCTGGCGGGATCGGGCGGATTCATGCTGCAGTGCACCTTGATGGTGGTTTCATATGAAACTATAAACCTTCATTCCGGACTCCGCATTCTCGCGGGTCTGCCTTCCGCCCGTCATCTGGTTTTTTCAGGTGGGGCCAGTTTTGGAGCCACGTCATGAGCAGCCAGCCCAGCACCGCCACTCACGCCCCCAACCCGGGCATGCAGGTGACCACCTTCGAAAACCCGATGGGAATCGACGGTTTCGAGTTCGTCGAATTCGCAGCGCCCGCAGGACGTGGTGCCGAGCTGCACGACTATTTCCGCAAGATGGGCTTCACCGCGGTGCTGCGCCACAAGCAGCGCGCCATCACCGTGTACCGCCAGGGTGACGTGAACTTCCTGGTCAATGAAGACCCGGACTCGTTCGCCGCCGACTTTGCCGCCAAGCATGGACCGTGCGCCTGCGGCTTCGCCATCCGCTTCCAGAAGCCGGGTGAGCAGGTGTTCCAGATGGCGCTGGGCAACGGGGCCGAGGCCATCGACTTCAAGCCGGAGTCCAAGGCGGTGCCGGCTCCGGTGATCAAGGGCATTGGCGACTGCATGCTGTATCTGGTGGATCGTTACGGTGCCAACGGCAGCATGTTCGACACCGACTACGCTCCGATCGAGGGCGTCGATCAGCATCCGGTCGGCTTCGGTTTGACCTTCATCGACCACCTCACCCACAACCTGTACTTCGGCAACATGCAGCAGTGGTCGGACTACTACGAGCGGCTGTTCAACTTCCGCGAAATCCGCTACTTCGACATCAAGGGCCTGAAGACCGGCCTGGTGTCCAAGGCCATGACCGCACCGGACGGCATCGTGCGCATTCCGCTGAACGAGTCGTCCGATCCGAAGAGCCAGATCAACGAATACCTGGATGCCTACAAAGGCGAGGGTATCCAGCACATCGCCTGCTTCACCGAGAACATCTACGACACGGTGGAAGCGATGCGCGCGCAGGGCGTGGAGTTCCTGGACACGCCGGACACCTACTTCGACGTGATCGACCAGCGCGTTCCCAATCATGGCGAAGACGTGGCCCGTCTGGCAAAGAACAAGATCCTGATCGATGCCGACCCGGAGACGAAGCAGCGCAAGCTGCTGCAGATCTTCACCCAGAACTGCATCGGTCCGATCTTCTTCGAGATCATCCAGCGCAAGGGCAACGAAGGCTTCGGCGAAGGCAACTTCACCGCGCTGTTCGAGAGCATCGAGCGCGATCAGATCAAGCGCGGCGTACTGTAACCGGAGCCCGATCATGTCCCCGTCCATCGCTTCACGCGGCTATCAAACCGGTTTCGGCAACGAATTCGCGAGCGAAGCCCTGCCGGATACCCTGCCGGTCGGGCGGAACTCACCGCAACGCGTGGCGCGGGGACTGTATGCCGAACAACTGTCCGGCACCGCGTTCACCGCCCCGCGTGGCAGCAACCGGCGCAGCTGGGTCTACCGCATCCGTCCGGCGGTCACCCATGGTGAGTTCACCCCCTACGCGCAGCCGCACCTGCACAGCGACTTCGCGCACGGCGCGGTGTCGCCGAACCAGCTGCGCTGGGACCCGCTGCCGCTGCCGTCCACGCCGACCGATTTCGTCGATGGGCTGTACACCATGGGCGGCAACGGTGCGCCGGACGCGCATCATGGCGTGGGTATCCACCTGTATGCCGCCACGGCGGATATGCAGGGACGCTACTTCTACAACGCCGATGGCGAACTGCTGATCGTGCCGCAACTGGGCCGCCTGCGCCTGCTCAGCGAGTTCGGCGTGATCGAGGTCGAACCGCAGCAGATCGCGGTGATGCCGCGCGGCGTCCGCTTCCGCGTGGAGCTGCCCGACGGGCAGGCGCGCGGCTACATCTGCGAGAACTTCGGTGCGTTGCTGAAGCTGCCCGACCTGGGGCCGATCGGCTCCAACGGGCTGGCCAACCCGCGCGATTTCGAGACTCCCCACGCGGCGTTTGAAGACGTGGAAGGCGTGTTCGAACTGATCGCCAAGTTCCAGGGGCACCTGTGGCGCGCTGACATCGATCATTCGCCACTGGACGTAGTCGCCTGGCACGGCAATTACGCGCCGTACCGCTACGACCTGCGCCGCTTCAACACCATCGGCTCGATCAGCCACGACCATCCGGACCCGTCGATCTTCCTGGTGTTGCATTCGCCCAGCGATACGCCCGGCACCAGCAACATGGATTTCGCGATCTTCCCGCCGCGCTGGCTGGTCGCGCAGGACACGTTCCGTCCGCCGTGGTTCCACCGCAACATCGCCAGCGAGTTCATGGGCCTGATCCACGGTGCCTATGACGCCAAGGCCGAAGGCTTCGTGCCCGGCGGTGCTTCGCTGCATAACTGCATGAGCGGGCATGGGCCGGATGCGGCCACGTTCGAGAAGGCTTCGGCAGCGGATCTGTCCAAGCCGGACGTGATCAAGGACACCATGGCGTTCATGTTCGAAACGCGGGGGGTGATTCGACCGACCAAGCAGGCGATGGAGGCTGGGCATCGGCAGCGGGGTTACCAGCAGTGCTGGCAGGGGTTGAGGAAGCATTTCGGCGGGTGACGGGGGGCGCCTGCACCGCTGCCGTTCGCGGGATGTCCCATCCGCCGCCGTTCGTTGGAAGCCCCACCTGTCGCAGCT
>JAEXNZ010000148.1 GCA_023439425.1 Pseudomonadota bacterium | reverse complement strand
TTGCGGCCCAGGCCGCGGCTGCCGCCGGTGATCAGGGTGATGCGGGAGGTCGTGCTCATGACGTGCTCCTTGGTTGGGGTGCGGCCAGACTATTACCCTTGCCCGGCCCCATAAATCGCGCGATCCTGATTTGACTGTCCAACCACAGCGAACAATCCATGGACCGCCTTGACCAGTTACGCAGCTTTCTCCGGGTAACAGAGCTAGGCTCTTTCACCCGCGCCGCCGACAGCCTGGGCCTGCCCAAGGCCAGCGTGTCGTTGGCGGTGCAGCGGCTGGAGGCCGAAGTTGGCGTGCAGCTTCTGCACCGGACCACCCGCCGGGTGCGGTTGACCGCCGACGGCGCGCAGTACCAGCAGCGCGCCCGCGACCTGCTGGACGACATGGAAGACCTGCAGGGCATGTTCCGCCGCGAAACCGGGCAGCTGACCGGACGCCTGCGGGTGGACATGTCCAGCGGGCTGGCCCGGCAACTGGTGGTGCCGCACCTGCCGGATTTCCTCGGCCAGCATCCCGGGCTGGAGATCGAGCTCAGCGGCACCGATCGTCGCGTGGACCTGGTCCGCGAAGGCTTCGACTGCGTGCTGCGGGTGGGCCCGCTGGACGACAATACGCTGGTCGCCCGTCCGCTCGGCGTGATGCATATCGTCAACTGCGCCAGCCCGTCCTACATCGCCGCACGTGGCATGCCGCAGACGCTGGCCGACTTGGCCACACATGCACTGATCCACTATGTGGGCACGTTGGGCCAGCGCTCGCCGGGCTTTGAATACTTCGACGGCCAGGCCTATCAAAGCCTGCCGATGGGCGGGCCGATCACCGTCAACAGCGGCGAGGCGTACAGCGCCGCCGCGCTGGCCGGGCTCGGCATCATCCAGGTGCCGCGGTTGGGCGCACGTGCTGCGATGGCGCGAGGTGATCTCGTCGAGGTGCTGCCACAGTGCGTGGCTGAGCCGATGCCGGTGACCCTGCTGTACGCCCAGCGCCGGCATCTGCCGCGCCGGGTGGCCGCGTTCATGGACTGGGTGGCCGGGGTGATCCAGCCGGAGCTGGCGCGCACGGACTGACAGTAGCGCCTGTTTATACGTATTCATGCGCATTCACCGCTTATTCGTGTATCTTTACGCCATTGAATCTGCATGGTTGCATCCATTTATGCACGAAGACATTGACGCCCTGCCCGGCGAACGCCAGCAGGCCATCCTCGAACTGCTGCGCCAGAACGGCCGCGTATTCTCGGCCCAACTGGCCGTCCAGCTGGGCGTTTCCGAGGATTCGATCCGCCGCGACCTGCGTGATCTGGCCAGCCAGGGGCTGTGCCGCAAGGTCTATGGCGGTGCCCTCCCCGCCGCTCCGGAAGCGCCGCCGCTGGTTGCCCGGCACGCCCAGCAGACCGTGCAGAAACAGGCATTGGCAGACGCCGCTGCCACCCAGGTGCGGCGCGGTGACGTGGTGCTGCTGGATGCCGGCTCTACCAACAGCGCCATTGCTGCCTCACTGCCCGGGCACATGGCGCTGCGGGTGATCACGAATGCACCGGATATCGCGATGGCCTTGATGGCCCGGCGTGGATTCGAGGTCAGCCTGATTGGTGGCCGGCTTGATCCACGGCTGGGTGCGGCAGTAGGCGCGCAGGCGCTGGAAGCGGTGGCCGCATTGCGCGCGGATGTCTGCTTCATCGGCACCTGTGCGGTCGACGCCGAAGCCGGCCTGTGGGCGGTGGATGGCGAAGAAGCCGCGCTGAAACGGGCGCTGCTCGCCGCCAGCAGCCGCTGCATCGTGGTCGCCACCAATGACAAGCTGGGCACGCAGGCTTCGCACCGCATCGGAAGCGTCGAGCAGATCGACGTGCTGGTGGTGGAAGCTGACGCGCCCGACATCCACACCGCTGCTTTCGAACGCCGTGGCGTCGACCTGCTGCGCGCCGCCCACGTCTGAGATCCTCTGCATGACCACAACGATGATGGCGTCCGCCCAGGCGCGCGCCGAACAACATGCCACCCGTGCCGCCTTCCTGCTGCCCGGTTTCGCCACCGCCGCCTGGGCCCCGCTGGTGCCTTATGCAAAGAACCGCACCGGGCTGGATGAAGGCACGCTCGGCCTGGTGCTGCTGTGCCTGGGCGCAGGTTCGCTGCTGGCGATGCCGATTGCCGGCGCACTGGCCGCGCGCTTTGGTTGCCGCGCCATCATGGTGATCACGCTGCTGATGGCGATGGTCGCCCTGCCCTTGCTTGCCATTGCCCCTTCGCCCTGGACGCTGGGCGCAGCGCTGTTCGTGTTCGGTGCCGGTGTAGGGGCCTGCGACTGCGTGATGAACATGCAGGCGGTGATCGTCGAACGCGAAAGCGGCCGGCCGATGATGTCCAACTTCCATGCCTTCTACAGCATTGGCGGTGCCATCGGCGCAGCGGCGATCACTACGCTGCTTTCGATGCGTGTATCGCCCCTATTGGTGTGCGTGCTGGCCTCGGCCTTGATGATCGCGCTGCTGGCCGTCTCGGTGCGCTGGTGGCGGCGCGACCGTGCACCGAATGACGCCCCGATGTTCGCCGTGCCGCATGGCGTGGTGCTGGCCATCGGCGTGCTGTGTTTCGTCGCCTTCCTTGCCGAAGGCACCATGCTCGACTGGAGCGCGGTATTCCTGCACGAAGTGCAGCAGGTACCGCAGGACCGCGCCGGCCTGGGCTTCATGTGCTTTGCCATCGCCATGACCGTCACCCGCCTGGTCGGCGACGGCGTGGTGGCGAAGCTGGGCCGGCACCGCGCCATTCTGCTCGGCGCGCTGGTTGCGGCCGTGGGCTTCGGCCTGATCACCTACGCCCCACCGCTGCTGCCGGCACTGGCCGGCTATGTGCTGATCGGCCTGGGCTGCGCCAACATCGTGCCGGCACTGTTCTCCATGGCTGGCAACCAGAAGGCCATGCCTGAAAGCCTGGCCATTCCGGCCATCACCACCCTGGGCTACGCCGGCGTGCTGGCCGGCCCGGCGCTGATCGGCTTCGTCGCCCAGGCCAGCAGCCTGGTGTTCGCATTCACTGCCGTGGCGGTGGTGATGGTGCTGATCGGCATTACATCCCGCTGGGTGCGGGTGTAATCAGCGGTGCGCCAGCGCGTAGTCGATGGCGGCGCACACCGCCGCCACCTGCGCGTCGTTGCACTGCTGCGGGGTCGCGCGCGGACTGTCCGGGTAGACCTCGGTGGTGGTGGTGAACTTCGCGCCGGTGATGCTGGCGCACAGGCCCAGGCGCTTGAGCGGGTATTCGATGACCCCCGGGGCCACGACCGGTGAGCCGATGATCTCGCCCTTGTCGTCGGCTGGGGCAATGTGGGTCACCTTCTCCACTTCGGCGTTCACTGCCTGCTGGAACGCCGGCTGCGGGTTCTCGGTGTCGTCTACCAGATAGAAGCCATCCGGAATGCCACCCGGCTCGAACGGCTTGCCATCGCGCGCGGCCAGTGCCGGGCGGAACTCGGTTTCGTCGCTGTCGGTGGTTTCGTGCAGGTCGATATGCAGCACCATGCCGTCACGCACCGGTGCGACCAGCGCCATCAATGCGTCAGATTCGGCGGCCGGGCTGTTGGCGACGAAAGAGCGGTTCGGGTCGATCGCGAGCGCATTCCAGCGGTTGATGCGCTCGAAGCCCCAGGGGTTCACGCACGGTGCCACGAGTACGTTTGCCTTGCCAGCGTAGTCCTTGGCGCGCTGCGCCAGGAACTGCAGCGCGCCTTCCACGCCGCTGGTCTCATAGCCGTGTACACCGCCGGTAACCAGCACGCTCGGCAGCGCCGGGTTCCAATCGCGGCTGCGCAGGGCAAACAGTGTGTACTGGTCGGGGGCGTAGTCGAGTTCGCCGTAGGGCACTACGTCGAAGTCAGTGCCCAGTGCCTGGACCTTGCTCACCACTTCATCGGCATAGCTGCGCTGCTTCGGCTGCCCTGCCCGCCACTGCGCCTTTTCTTCCGCGCCCCAGGCCTGGCCGGGGGTACCGATGGGGTAGAAGCGGGAAAGGGTCATGGTGGGCTCGTGGGGTTCGGGTGAACGCACATGGTAACGCCGCACCACACACGGTGCAGTCTGTCCTGCCCCGTAGAGCCACCCCCGGCGTGGCTGCGCAATGCACGGTGGGTAGAAGCCCCGCCGGG
>JAEXNZ010000354.1 GCA_023439425.1 Pseudomonadota bacterium | reverse complement strand
GATCGAATCCGATCCGGTTCGGCGCGTCCGACTCCAGCGAGTACAGCGACTCGCCCTTGGACGACACAATGCCGGCACCGTAGATGCGCAGGCCATCCGGCGTGTTGATCAGCCCGAACTCCACGGTGTACCAGTACAGGCGGGTCAGGTTCTGCAGCGCATCCGGGCCGATCGCGTGGGCTTTGACCCCGCCACGGCCATACGCGGCCATGTAGTCGGCAAACACCGGGTTCATCAGCAGCGGCACGTGCCCGAACAGGTCGTGGAACATGTCCGGTTCGGCGATGTAGTCGATCTGGTCCGGGCGGCGGATCCACCAGGTGACCGGGAAGCGCCGATTGGCCAGATGGTCGAAGAAATCCAGCTCAGGCAGCAGCCCTTCCACACCCACCAGCGTCCAGCCCGTGGCGGCACCCAGCACCTCGTTGAGCTGGTCAAAGCGCGGAATCATGTGCGCGCTCATGCCCATATCGTCCTGCGCCTTCAGGAACTCGTCGCAGGCGCGGCCTTCCAGCAGCTCACGCTGGCGCTGATACAGCGTGCTCCAGGTGGCGTGGTCGTCGGCGCTGTAGCTGTCCCAGGGTTGTTCCACCACGGCGGTGGTATACACCGGCACATAGCCCTTGTCGGTCTCGTGGCGTTCGACGCGGCGGGGAGCGGTGGCGGTTTCCATCGGCGTGGACTCCTGGGAAATGATCCCTGATGCTAGGGCAGGGGGCACGCAACAGGGTTGCAAAGTTGCACGCATATCCCGGTTTGGCGCAATATCGTTGCGTCCATTCCATGTTGCGGAGCAGCAATGACCGGAGTAGCCCAGTTCGACCGCACGGATCTGCGTTTGCTGGCGGAAATCCAGCAGCACGGGCGCGCCACCAACGCCGAGTTGGCCGCCCGGGTGAATCTGTCCGCCTCGGCCTGCCTGCGCCGGGTGCAGCGGCTGGAGGCCGAAGGGGTGATCGCAGGTTACGGAGCGCGACTGGAACCCAAGCGGATTGGCCTGGGCCTGCAGGCCTTCGTGCGTGTGCAGCTGGAGAAGCACGACCAGCAGGCCATCGCGTTGTTCGCCGACAGCGTGATCGAGTGGGACGCGGTGGTGGCATGCCACGCCCTCACCGGTGACATGGATTACCTGTTGCACGTCTACGTGCGCGACCTCGAACATTTCTCCAGTTTCCTGCTCGACAAGCTGCTCAACGCCGCCGGCGTGGCCGACGTCAACTCGAGCTTCGTGCTGCGTACCGTCAAAGACTTCCAGTCGTTACCGCTGACACAGCTCGAGTAGAGCCGGGCTTGCCCGGCTGCTCTCCGCGCACACGCGTGACGCAACCGGCTTTGATCCGTCCCGCACGCATCCCCCATACTGCAAAAAACGCAACTCGCACGCGCAACCACGGAAAGGACCTGCGACAACCCGTGAACTTCATCGCAAAAACCGTCTGGGCGCTCAGCCTGCTGCTCCCGCTAGCCGCCTGCGCCAAGCAGGAAGCGCCCGCGAAAACCATGACCAACGAGCAGGGCTGCACCCGCATCCGCAGCATCGGCCCGCAGGATCCGTACAAGGATCCACCGCCGTTGAAGCAAGCCTGTCTGGGGCCGTACCTGCTGGAGATTCCCCAGAACTACTTCTACAACCAGATCGGCACCGAGCAAGACGGTAGCTACGCACTGGCGTTGGAGTATCCATCGCTCGAGCCATTCAAGCCGGGAGAGCGGATCGGGCTGAGTGTGGATGTGGCTGTGCGGACGGTCACGGTCAAGTACAGCTACATTGACCGCACTGATCTTGAGACGGTGATGAAGCGAGAGTACACGCCCATGGATCATCAGGTAGGCGATCCTGAGGAGTCGCTCGATACCCGGATAAAAGGTGAGCTAGAAAACGGCCTAACGCCATACTACGTGGACATGGAGAAGGTGCGCGCCCATTACCTGAAAGAAGGCATGCGAGAGAATGCGCCAGTCTTGAAAACAGACTGGCACACCGACTGGTACCTCGGTCGAGATGGCGATGGCAAGGTGACCACGGTCATCAAGTGCACGCCTCGGGAGATCACCGAGCCGGGAGTCGAGTACCGAGGTGGAAAAATGGTCAAGAGCCATGGGGATGGTCTGGCGGAGTGCGACCACACAATCATGATGGCCGACCTCGACACGATCATAAGGATGAACTATCCCAGAGAAGGAGTGCTTCACTGGCGGAAGCTTGAGACACGTGCTCGACAACTGGTTACCGACTCCATCGTTGATACAAGAAGGGATGCTAAGTGATGCCGGGTTTGAATGAGAAGGACTTTGAGATTCTGAGAAAGTACGCAAAAGACGGAAACCGTGAGCTCTACTTCAATTACCTCGCAAGCAAAGAGGGCAATGATGGGTACGGCTTGCTTGCGTTGGGCGTTGTCAGGAATGACAACGCACCAGGCGCTACGGCCAATCACTTCGCGCAGAACCAGGCCCTGCGGGACGGAAAGCGCTATGGAGAGCGCGAATGGCAGGCATTTGGCGTTGAACTGATCCGGAACGATCTGGCACTGCGAGAAGCTCAGTACAAGGCTGATCGACCCGATCTCGCACTCAATCTTCCGGTGCTGGATGTTCAGAACTCACACGACAAGGCCTTCAGACGCCGTGATATCGATCCCGATGCGTGGACCCCGCGGCAACTGATCGAGGCTGCCCGGCGGCATGGTGGTGAACCGGAGGCAGAGAAGGTCTGGTCGATGATGCTCGACAACCAGGCGCGTGGGCTTGCGCGATTCTTCGTTACATCAGAGAACCTGGCTCACCGGTACAACGATCAGAAGCTCAACGCATCTTCTTACTTTGCCGACATGGGCGTGGCACGGAGCGCTGCGTTTTCCGCAGTGCCAAACACCGATCCCAACACCATTCGACTAGACGGAAAGGAGTATAGCTACCACGCCGCAAGCGATAGCTGGCAAGGTCCGGCACCGATCGAGTCGCGCATCATGGTGAAGTTCAACATTTCCGATCCAGCCATCATCGAGCGCTTGAATGACGCTCGCGATGTCCGACTGGAACGTGATCAGCTGCGGACACAGTTCCATCCGGATGATCCCAACCTGGGAAAATCCATAAAGCAGAGCCCGGCTCTCTTCACCGATGCGGCTCCAAGCATCGACCCGCGCGATACCTCACATCCGCGCCACGCCCTGCACCAGCAATGCGTTGCGGGCGTGCAATCGATCGATGCCCGCCTCGGTAAGCCTTGGGATGTACACAGCGAATGCATGGCCGCGAGCCTGACCACGTTGGCGGCACGCAGCAATCTCGACAGCGTGGATCACGCTCTGCTGAGCGGGCAGGGCACGCGCGCTGATCCCGGCGAATACGTGTTCGTGGTTCAGGGACAATTGAATGACCCGGCGCAGCAGCGTGCGCACATGCCCACTGCCGAGGCCATCGCGACGCCGCCGGAGCAGTCGTTCCAGCAGCTGGCAGAATTGGATGACGCCCGGTCCAAAGAACTGGCGCGGCAACAGACACGTGACCAGGAGCTAGTGGCGCGTGCCCCCACGATGCATGCCTAAAGCGGAAGCAAGAGCTCAATCATGAAAGTGAATTCGACGATTGCATGGACGCTGTGTCTACTGCTGCTGTCTGGTGCTTCGGCCTCTGCCGAACAACAGGACCCGGCCAGCATCCAGACCAACGAGCAGGGCTGCACCCGAATCCGCAGCATTGGCCCGCAGGATCCATACAAGGATCCTGCGCCGCTCAAGCAGGCATGTCTCGGACCGTATCTGCTGGAGATCCCTCAGAACTACTTCTACAACAACATCGGCACGGAGCATGATGGTAGCTATGCGCTGACACTGGAGTATCCATTGCTGGAG
>JAEXNZ010000112.1 GCA_023439425.1 Pseudomonadota bacterium | reverse complement strand
CGGTGGCGCGTGGTCTGCGGCCGGTTGGAGACGATGCTGACCTTGGCCCCGACCAGGGCATTGGTCAGGGTCGACTTGCCGACGTTGGGACGGCCGATGACGGCAACACTGCCGCAATGATGGGAGGATGCTTCGCTCACTTGGAATCCAGTTGCTCTAGGGCGGCGGCGGCCGCCTGTTGTTCGGCCAGTCGTCGCGAGGCCCCTTCGCCTTCGGTGCTGACAGCGGGTTCGGTTACGCCACAGCGTACCCGGAAGGTCTTGGCGTGGTCGTCACCCGACTCTGACACCAGTTCGTACTGCGGCAGGGCCTTCTGCCGGGCCTGCAGCCACTCCTGCAGACGGGTCTTGGGGTCTTTTTCGGGCCGGCCGGTGGCCGGCAGCGCCTCCATCGAGACACTGAACCACGGCAGCACCACCGCCTGGCAGGCGGCAAAGCCGGCATCCAGGTAAATGGCCGCCACGACGGCTTCCAGGGCGTCGGCCAGGATCGAGTCGCGGCGATGGCCGCCGGACTTCATTTCCCCGGGGCCCAGGGTCAGGCGTTCGCCGAGCTCCAGGCTGCGCGCGATGACCGCCAGCGCGCCCTCGCGCACCAGTTCGGCGCGGGCGCGGGTCAGCGCGCCCTCGTCGGCCTTGGGCCAGCGCTGGTACAACGCCTGCGCCACCATCATGTTGACGATGCTGTCGCCCAGGAACTCCAGCCGCTCGTTGTTCGGCGTTCCGGCGCTGCGATGCGTCAGGGCCTGCTGCAGCAGGCCCGGATCGTTGAAAGCGTGACCGATGCGGTCACCACGTTGGAAGGTGTTATTGGGCACCGCTGAAGGTCAGTTCCTGATTGGTTTCAAACTTGCCCACCACGTCCAGATTGCCGACCAGCGGGCGGCGCACCTCGTAGTTGACGATCATGTCCCAGCCGCCGTTGATGCGCTTCATCTTCACGTTCTCCGGCTTCACGTTCTCGGAGTAGTTGATGTAGAGGCGGCGGAAGAACATCTGCTGCACCTGCCCGGGCTCCATGCCCGCCACGCCCGGCTCCTGCGCCACGCCCTTGAGCGCGGCCTTGACCGAGTAGTACTCCTGGTACATCGGGAACAGCTTCATCGCGACATACAGGCCAAAGCCGACCACGATGGCCACCACCAGGAACGAGGTCAGGGTCATGCCACGCTGCGTTTTCATCGTCTTCATTGCGTTCTCCCCAGATACGCGTAGGTAATGAATCAGTTGATCCCGGTGCCGATCCGCGACGGTTCGAAACCGTCCTTGCAGAACCAGCCCGAGCAGTTCAGCCAGATCAGGAACGCCTTGCCGCGGAGATTTTCCTCCGGCAGCAGGCCCCAGAAGCGGCCGTCATCGCTGTTGTCACGGTTGTCGCCCATCACCAGATACTTGCCCGGCGGCACGGTCCACTGGCCCTCACCACGGGGGTAATCGGTCTCCAGCACGGTATGGGTACGGCCCGGCAGCTGCTCGACCAGCAGCGTGGCACCTTCGCCCTGCCCACGGTGGCCAGCATACAACCCCTTGTTCTCGTACTTCACCGGTTCGCCGTTCAGGACCAGGGAGTCGCCCTGGAACACGACCTCATCGCCCGGTACGCCGATCACACGCTTGATGAAGTTCTCCCCCTTGTTCGGGTCGGTGTCGGAATGGCCCGGGAAGTGGAACACCACCACGTCGCCACGCGCGGGCTCGCCCACCGGCACCACCTTGGCATTGTTCAGCGGCAGGCGCAGGCCATAGGCAAACTTGTTGACCAGGATGAAGTCACCGATCAGCAGGTTGGGCATCATCGAACTGGACGGGATCTTGTACGGTTCGGCAATGAAGCTGCGCACCACCAGCACGATCGCCAGCACCGGGAAGAATGCCCGCGAGTAGT
This sequence comes from Pseudomonadota bacterium, assembly GCA_023439425.1. Taxonomy (GTDB): domain Bacteria; phylum Pseudomonadota; class Gammaproteobacteria; order Xanthomonadales; family Xanthomonadaceae; genus Stenotrophomonas. The sequence goes on along the minus strand of JAEXNZ010000112.1, from coordinate 4,302 downwards.
CCACCAGCACCGGTTCGGAATCCAGCAGGCCGGCACGCGCGGCACGGCGCTTGGCGAAGTACAGCTTGTCGGCCAGCAGGATCAGGCCGGACGACAGGGTCAGCACGACCAGAAGGATTTCAAACAGTTTCATGCGGTGTCCTTGGGAACGGGTACGGCGGCGCGGAGTACGGGCTTACTTGTCCATCTGCAGCACAGCGAGGAAGGCTTCCTGCGGAATCTCCACCCGGCCCACCTGCTTCATGCGCTTCTTGCCTTCCTTCTGCTTCTCCAGCAGCTTCTTCTTGCGCGAAACGTCGCCACCATAGCACTTGGCCAGCACGTTCTTGCGCATCGCCTTGACCGTGGTGCGGGCGATGATCTGCGAGCCGACCGCGGCCTGGATGGCCACGTCGAACATCTGCCGGGGAATGAGGTCCTTCATCTTTTCGCACAGCTCGCGGCCGCGGCGGTCGGCATGGCTGCGGTGCACGATCAGCGACAACGCATCAACCTTGTCGCCATTGATCAGCACGTCCACGCGCACGAAGGGGCCGGCGTCGAAGCGCACGAAGTGATAGTCCAGCGAGGCATAGCCACGGCTGACCGACTTGAGCTTGTCGAAGAAGTCCAGCACCACTTCGGCCATCGGCAGCTCGTAGCTGATCTGCACCTGGCTGCCGAGGTAGTTGATGCCGATCTGGCTGCCGCGCTTTTCCTCGCACAGCTTGATGATGTTGCCGATGTACTCCTCGGGAGTGAGCACGTTGGCGCGGATGATCGGCTCGCGGATTTCCTCGACCATGTTCACCGGCGGCAGCTTGGCCGGGTTGTCCATGTTGACGATGGAACCGTCGGTCTTGAGCACTTCATACACCACGGTCGGCGCGGTGCTGATCAGGTCCAGGTTGTATTCGCGTTCCAGACGTTCCTGCACGATTTCCATGTGCAGCATGCCGAGGAAGCCGCAGCGGAAGCCGAAGCCCATGGCCTCGGAGCTTTCCGGCTCGAAGCGCAGCGCCGCATCGTTCAGGCGCAGCTTGTCCAGCGCCTCACGCAGGTCCGGATAGTCTTCCGCATCGACCGGGAACAGGCCGGCGAACACGCGCGGCTGCATTTCCTGGAAGCCCGGCAGCGGCTTCGGAGCCGGGTCGCCGGCCAGGGTCAGGGTGTCGCCGACCGGCGCGCCGTGCACGTCCTTGATGCTGGCCGTCACCCAGCCCACCTCACCGGCGCGCAGGGCCGGCAGCACCTTGCGCTTGGGGGTGAACACGCCGACGTTGTCGACCTGGTGGTTGCGGCCGGTGGACATCACCTGCAGCTTGTCGCCGGGCTTGATCTCGCCCTGCATCACGCGCACCAGCGAGACCACGCCCAGGTAGTTGTCGAACCAGGAATCGATGATCAGTGCCTGCAGCTTGTCGGTGTCGCGCGGCTGCGGCGGCGGAATGCGGTGCACGATGGCTTCCAGCACGTCCTGCACGTTCAGGCCGGTCTTGGCGCTGACCGGCACCGCGTCGCTGGCGTCGATGCCGATCACGGCCTCGATCTCGCCCTTGGCGCGGTCGATGTCGGCAGTGGGCAGGTCGATCTTGTTGATCACCGGCACCACTTCCAGGCCCTGCTCCACCGCGGTGTAGCAGTTGGCGACCGACTGCGCTTCCACGCCCTGGGCCGCATCGACCACCAGCAGCGCGCCTTCACAGGCCGCCAGCGAGCGGCTGACCTCATAGGAGAAGTCGACGTGCCCGGGGGTGTCGATGAAGTTCAGGTGATAGGTCTGCCCATCCTTGGCCACGTACGGCAGCGACACCGACTGGGCCTTGATGGTGATGCCACGCTCACGCTCGATCGGATTGGAGTCGAGCACCTGCGCCTCCATCTCGCGGGCCTGGAGGCCGCCACAGAGCTGGATGATGCGGTCGGCCAGCGTGGACTTGCCGTGGTCGACGTGGGCGATGATGGAGAAGTTGCGGATGTTCCGCATCGAATCAGAGGACATAGGTGGCGGCGGCGCGGCGCGTCGTCAGGATAACGGTGCATTATCGCATGAGCAGCCCGGTCCGGCGCGCTCCCGACCGTCGAACGCTCTTTCCAGGTGCCGGACATGACCGGGCCCGCCGAAGCGGGCCCGGGAAACAAAGCTGCATCAAGGGTTACGGGGCAACGCGGATCGGCACGAAGGAAGTATTGCCGCCCAGGCGGATCAGCAGCATCACCACATCGCCCTTGCCGTAACCGGCCAAGGCCTTGTTCAGGGCAGCCACACTGCCGACCGGGGTGCGCCCGACCTGCAGGATGGTCATCCCCGGGCGCAAACCGGCCTCGCGGGCCGACTGGCCGGTGACCTTGGTGATGCTCACACCTTCGCCAGCGTCCAGTTTGCTCCGCTTGCGCTGGTCAGCAGTGAGGTCCATGACCTCCAGCCCCAGCAGGGCGTTGGCCCCGGCCTGCGGCTTGGCGGCTTCGGCACCAGCACCGGCGGTTTCGCCACGGGCGGCATCTTCAGCCAGCTCGGTCAGGGTGGCGGTCAGCTCGCGCTCCTTTCCGTCGCGCAGCACCACCAGCCGGACCTTGCTGCCCGGCGGCAGCGCGCCGATCAGCGGTGGCAGGTCGCTGAAGGTGTTCACGGCGGTGCCGTTGACCGAGCGGATCACGTCGCCCACCTCCAGGCCGGCCTTGGCCGCAGCGCTGCCGGGCACCAGTTCGTTGACCAGCGCACCACGGCTGTCGGGCAGTTTGAAGCCCTGTGCCACGTCGCCGGTGATGGCCCCGACAATCGCGCCCAGCTGGCCGCGGCTGACCCGGCCGGTCTTCTTGATCTGCTCCACCGCACCCATCGCCAGGTCGATCGGGATGGCGAAGCTGATGCCCATGTAGCCGCCCGAGGCAGAGAAGATCTGCGAGTTGATGCCGACCACCTCACCGCGGGTATTGAGCAGCGGACCGCCCGAGTTGCCCTGGTTGATCGCGACGTCGGTCTGGATGAACGGCACGTAGCGCTGATCCTGGCCACCGGTGCTGCGACCCACCGCACTGACCACGCCCGCGGTGACCGAGTTGTCCAGGCCGAACGGCGAGCCGATCGCCACCACCCACTGGCCCGGCTTCAGCGTATTGGAATCGCCCACGCGCACGGTCGGCAGGTTCTTGCCCTCGATCTTCAGCAGGGCCACGTCGTACTGCTGGTCGCTGCCGATCACCTTGGCGGTGAACTCGCGGCGATCGCCCAGCTTGACCTTCACCTCGCCGGCGTCGGCGACCACATGGTGGTTGGTCAGCACGTAGCCGTCGGGCGAAATGATGAAGCCCGAGCCCATGCCGCGGCCGCGGATGCTGGGACCTTCGTCGCCGCCGCCCGGACCCTGCCCCGGCATCGGGAAGTCCGGCCCGAAGAAGCGGCGGAAGAATTCCGGCATTTCCTCGTCGCTGGGGCCGGCCCCGCGCGCCTGACGGTTGCTGCGCACGATGGTGGTTTCAATGTTGACCACGCCCGGGCCGACCTGTTCCACCAGGTTGGTGAAATCAGGCAACCCGGTCACCAACGGCGCGGCAGGCGCACGCGGTGTCGGCGCGGCGGCGGTGGCCGCAGGCGGCTGCGGGGCCGGGGCACAGGCGATCAGGGGAAGGGTCATGGCCAGCAGGGCCATGGCCTGCGTGCGGGTACGGGCGCTCATCAGACGCGAACCTCCGAGTCAGGAATCAATAGCTGGGGGAAGGGAACAGGGGAAACGCAGGACGGATCAGTCCTGCGTACGCGGCAGCGGGACCGGTTCGGCCTCCTGCAGACGCGGTTCGAACGGGTAGAACGCAGCCTGCGGCTGCGGGCTGGAGAAGCTGGCGTTGAGAGCGCCATCAGCGCCCAGCGTGGAACGCGGCCACGGCTTGGCCTGCAGCCCACTTACATTGCCGAAAGGCAGCTCGCGGCTTGCGCTGGCGGGAACGGTCGGGGCCAACGGGGCCTGGCTGGCGATAGCGCGCTGCGGTTCCGTGGTGCGCGCGGCGACACTGCGCGCCGCCTGCTGGGTGCGGGTGGCACTGGGACGACGGGCGGCGGTGGCCGCAGCCGGCACGGCGGCTACCGCAAGAGCGGCATCGGCTACTGCAACTGCCCGGTTGGGCGAGGTCGATGCGGCCGGCGGAGACGGCGGTAGTTCGGCCTGGCTGGCGAACACCGGCGTGGCCGGCTCGGCCGGCGTCTGCTCTGGAAGCTGCTCGCGGGTCATGAACAGGGCCACGGCCGCCACCGACGCCGCCAGCGCGGCGCTGCCGCCCCAGCGGAGCAGGCCGCGCCGCTGACGCGGGGCCTGCGCGGAGGCGGCC
>JAEXNZ010000109.1 GCA_023439425.1 Pseudomonadota bacterium | reverse complement strand
AGGCTGTTCCGTCCGGGGCGGTCCACTGGTAGCACCCGATGAAAGCCGTCAGTTCGACCTGCCAGCCGGTTTCCTCAAGCACCTCGCGCACGGCCGCGGCGGCCAGGCTTTCACCCGGTTCGAGGTGGCCGGCCGGCTGGTTCAGTACGGCGTGGCCGTCGATGGACTCCTCGACCAGCAGCAAGCGGCCGTCACGCACCACCACGGTGGCCACGGTCACATGGGGAGCCCAGCGCTGTTCGGTGGTGGCGCTCACGTCAGTACTCGTCCTGCCCGGTCAAGGCGCGTTCCATCTCGTCGGCGGTATGCGTGGCCGCATCAATTGCATCGGCCAGGACCGGGCCGTCGGCATCGGCGTCGACCTTTACCACGAACATGGCCAGTTGCTGCTGCTTGACCCAGCCGCCCAGCTTGGCGCTCTGGGCATCTTCCAGCAGGCGGTTGGCAATCTCGGCGCTGAAGTGTTCGGTGGGCGCGTTGTAACCGGGCGACCATATCTCGCGGATGCGATGACTGCCGTAGTCCTCGACCGCCGAGCGCACGAACACCAGCTGGGTACGGTCGTTTTCAACATCAAAGACCATCTTGTAGTCGCCGTCCTCGTCCACCTCATACGGGTAGCCGAGTGCATCCAGCGCCTTGGCAACCGTTGGATCGGGCGTAGCGGCGTGTGCGCCGAAGGCCGAGGCCAGCAGCAGCAGGGCAAGGGTGGTCTTCATGAAAGCCCCGTGAAAGTCTTATGCATGAGCGAATTGTGACGGGCGCGGCCAGCGGCGTCCAATCCGGCGGGGCCGCGTTTATACTAGGCGGATGCCTCGCGAGCCTTCCCAAGAACCTCATCACGACCACGGTGTTGCCCTTGAACCGGCACGTCCGGAGGTTGCGCCGCCGCCGTTCTACCAGGTGATGCTGCTGAACGCCGACTACACCCCGATGGATTTCGTGGTGACGGTTCTGCAGCACTTCTTCTCCATGGACCTGGACAAGGCCACCCAGGTGATGCTCCACGTGCACACCCGCGGCCGTGGCGTCTGCGGGGTGTTCACCCGCGAAGTGGCCGAATCCAAGGTCGCCCAGGTCAACGAATTCTCGCGCATGAACCAGCATCCGCTGCTGTGCACGATGGAAAAAGCGGGGTAACCCCCGCGGGTAGTGCCGGCCGCTGGCCGGCAACCTCCGCATGCATGCCGGCACGTGGCCGCTTCGCGGCCCTGTGCACGTCCTTTCCTGAAACAGCGCCAGGGAGCCGCCGGGGGGGCGGAGGGCGCGCGAAGGGGCCATGACATTCTCATCACAGCCGGACGGCCAATGCTGGGCGCAAGTCCGGGCATCGGGCTGCGAGTGCCAACACTGTCTGAACGCACCCTTCCACCAGGGTGATGGAATTTCCGCCGCTAGGCCGCATATTGTTCTCAACTGCCGCCGGAGTAGAACATGTTCAGCAAAGACCTCGAACACACCATCGGACAGTGCTACAAGCGCGCCCGTGAGGCCCGGCATGAGTTCATGACGGTGGAACACCTGCTGCTGGCACTGTTGGACAACCCGTCCGCCCAGGCCGTACTCAAGGCCTGCGGGGCCGATGCCGAGCGCCTGCGCCAGGAGCTGGAGCAGGCCATTGAGGCCTCTGTATCCCGCCTGGCCGACGATGACGGCCGCGACACCCAGCCCACGCTGGGCTTCCAGCGCGTGCTGCAGCGGGCGGTGTACCACGTGCAGTCCTCGGGCAAGAAGGAAGTTACCGGTGCCAACGTGCTGGTTGCCATCTTCGGCGAGAAGGACTCGCACGCGGTGTACTACCTCAACCAGCAGGACGTGACCCGGCTGGATATCGTCAACTACCTCTCCCATGGCATCGCCAAGATGGGTGAGGAGGGCGAGGTGCCGCCGTCAGGCGAGGCCGAAGGGCGCGCCGAAGGTGGGGAAGGTGAGGGCAAGGGCGATGCCCTGGCCGAATTCGCCAGCAATCTCAACGATGCGGCCCGCAGTGGCCGGATCGACCCGCTGGTCGGGCGTCGCGACGAGATCGAGCGCACCATCCAGGTCCTGTGCCGCCGCCGCAAGAACAACCCGCTGTATGTCGGCGAGGCCGGCGTGGGCAAGACAGCCATTGCCGAGGGCCTGGCCAAGCGCATCGTCGAAGGCTCGGTGCCCGAGGTGCTGGCCGACGCGGTGATCTACTCGCTCGACCTGGGCGCGCTGGTCGCCGGCACCAAGTACCGCGGCGACTTCGAGAAGCGCCTGAAGGGGGTGCTGACCGCGCTCAAGAAGATGCCCAACGCGGTGCTGTTCATCGACGAGATCCATACCATCATCGGAGCCGGCTCGGCATCGGGTGGCACCATGGACGCCTCCAACCTGATCAAACCCGCGCTGGCCTCCGGTGAGCTGCGCTGCATCGGCTCGACCACCTTCCAGGAATACCGCGGCATCTTCGAGAAGGACCGTGCGCTGGCCCGCCGCTTCCAGAAGATCGACATCGTCGAGCCGACCGTGGGCGAGACCTACGAGATCCTGCAGGGGCTCAAGCCGAAGTACGAGGCGCACCACGGCGTGACCTACGCCGACGACGCGCTGCAGGCGGCGGTGGACCTCTCGGTCAAGCACATTGGCGACCGCCTGCTGCCGGACAAGGCGATCGATGTGATCGACGAGGCCGGTGCCCGCCAGCGGCTGTTGCCGGAGGGTGAGCGTAAGGAACTGATCGACATCGAGGAAATCGAGACCATCATCGCCAAGATGGCGCGCATTCCGGCCAAGCAGGTCAGCGCGACCGACAAGGACGTGCTGCAGCATCTGGAGCGCAACCTGAAGATGGTGATCTTTGGCCAGGACCCGGCCATCGAGACGCTGTCGTCGGCGATCAAGCTGGCCCGTTCCGGCCTGGGCAACCCCGACAAGCCGATTGGCAACTTCCTGTTCGCCGGCCCCACCGGTGTGGGCAAGACCGAGGTGACCAAGCAGCTGGCATTGCAGCTGGGCATCGAACTGGTCCGCTTCGACATGAGCGAATACATGGAGCCGCATTCGATCAGCCGCCTGATCGGTGCGCCCCCGGGCTATGTCGGTTTCGACCAGGGTGGCCTGCTGACCGAGAAGATCGTCAAGACTCCGCATTGCGTGCTGCTGCTGGACGAGGTGGAAAAAGCCCATCCGGACATCTTCAACATCCTGCTGCAGGTCATGGATCGCGGCATCCTCACCGACACCAACGGACGCGAAGCCAACTTCAAGAACGTGGTGCTGGTGATGACCACCAACGCCGGTGCCGCGCAGGCCTCGCGTCGGTCGATCGGCTTCACCCGCCAGGACCATGCGACCGACGCGATGGAGGTGATCCGCAAGAGCATCACGCCGGAATTCCGCAACCGCCTCGATGCGGTGGTGCAGTTCCAGCCGCTGGGCTTCGAGCACATCCTGCGCGTGGTGGACAAGTTCCTGATCGAGCTGGAAATGCTGCTGCAGGAGAAGCACGTCAGCCTGTCGGCCACGCCGACCGCGCGCGACTGGCTGGCCCGCCACGGCTTCGACCCGCTGATGGGTGCGCGTCCGATGGCCCGGGTCATCCAGGACAAGGTCAAGCGTCCGCTGGCCGACGAACTGCTGTTCGGCAAGCTGGTCAACGGCGGCCGGGTCAGCATCGACGTCCGCGACGACGAGCTGTTCGTGGAAGCCCAGGCCGAGCCGGAACGACGGCTGCCGGCTACGGTGGAATAAGACAAAGGCCCCGGCACCCCGGGGCCTTTTCTTTGTCAGATCAGCGGCGTGCGCGGGTGGCGAAGGCTTCCGCCGTGATCGGCTCCAGCGTGGTTACGTCGCAGCTGGCAGAGTCGGTGCGCAGCTTGCTGGCGCGGCCACCGCACAGCTGGCCTTCGTTGCCGCGGGTGACGAAATCAAGCTTCTTCGAGAAGCCCGCGCTGCTGCAGGAGCTGGCAAAGTGCACGATGTAGTGGTCGGTGCCGTTGCGCAGCAGGATGGAACGGTCTGCACCCTTGCGGACCAGTTGCTGGTCACTGGACAAGGTGATGCAGTCGCTGCCGGCTGCAGCCGGAGCCGGGGTCTGAGCCATGGCGGCGCCGGTGAGAGCGGCTGAGGCAAGCAGACACAGGGTAAACAGGGTCTTCATGTCGGGGGCCAGTCGGGTGGCGGTCCGGAGTGGACCGGGTGCCAAGATGACGCTGTTCAGGCCCGTGCGAATCTGCTTCAAGACAGCCTGACCGATGTCAGGGTGAGGCCGGTCACAGTGACCAATGACCCAATGAGCTGAATTGCGCCCACGCAAAAAGGCCAGCGCAAGGCCGGCCTCTTGTCGCAACCCCCGCAGGAGTTACGCCAACCGCTTACTTCATGCGGTAGGTGATGCGACCCTTGGTCAGGTCGTACGGCGTCATTTCTACTTTGACGCGGTCGCCCGTCAGGATGCGGATGTAGTTCTTGCGCATGCGGCCGGAGATGTGGGCGATGATTTCATGCCCGTTTTCCAGTCGAACGCGGAAAGTGGTGTTCGGCAGCGTTTCGCTAACGGTGCCTTCGAACTCGATGGAGTCGTCTTTCGACATGTAGTCCTGTGCAGTTCTGTAAACGGCCGATCTGGCCTCAAGGGCGGGCATTTTACGCGCCTGGGCCGGATGATGCAAAGGTATCGTTAAGCTGCCGCGCAGGGATCACCCCAAACCGCTGTCGCCACGAGCCCACCAGACCTTCTTCACGCACCTGACGCCGAACCAGGGCCAGGAACTGCTCCCGGGGCCAGTGTTCGGCCCCCATGCGCAGCAGGTGGTCGTTCTCGACCTGGGCGTCCAGCAACGGCCAGCCCCAGCCGTGCAGGCAGCGGGCCAGGCCGGCAAGGGCGACCTTGGAGCCCCCGCTGACCGCGCTGAACATGCTTTCGCCGAAGAACATGCGGCCGATCGCCACCCCGTAGATGCCGCCGACCAGGGTGTCGCCATCGAACACTTCCACCGAATGCGCATGGCCCAGCGCGTGCAGCGCTTCGTAAGCCAGCACCATGTCGTCGCTGATCCAGGTGCCATCCTGACCCGGCCGCGGGCTGGCCGCACAGGCCCGGATCACCGTGCCGAAGCAGGTATCGGCGCGCAGCGTCCAGTCGCTGTGGCGCAGGCTGCGGCGGAACCGGGACGACAGGTGCACGCCATCGGTACGGAACACCATGCGCGGGTCCGGCGACCACCACAGCGGCGGCTGGCCATCCGAGAACCACGGGAAGATGCCGCCCGCATAGGCATTGAGCAGGCGCACAGGGGAGAGGTCGCCGCCTACCGCCAGCAGGCCGTCCGGTTCGCGCAGCGCGGTCTGCGCCGGCGGGAACGGCGCGTCAGGCCGTGGGTCCAGTTGCCACGGGTAGCGACGGCTCATGCCGGCTCCCGTGCCTTGAACGGGCTGTGCTCGGCCAGTGCCAGGGCGTAGCGGTCGACGTCTGCGCGCTCCTGTTGGCACCAGCCGGCGAGCGCCCCGGCGAAATCCGGTTCGGCCAGCCAGTGCCGGCTGCGCACCCGCTGCGGCAGGAAGCCACGGGCGAGCTTGTGCTCTCCCTGCGCCCCGGGTTCGAAGCGGGCCAGGCCTTCGCGCAGGCAGTAGTCGATGCCCTGGTAGTAGCAGGTCTCGAAATGCAGGCCGGCCAGCGGCGCGCCGCCCCAATAGCGACCGTACAGGGTGTCGCCGCCGCGCAGGCACAAGGCTCCCGCCACGGCTTCGCCGTCGACCATGGCCAGGAAGATGACCAGCTGCCTGGGCATCGTGGTGGCGAGGTGGTGGAGGAAGGGCAGGGTCAGTGCGGGCGCGTTGCCGTACTCGGCAAAGGTCTGCAGGTAGAACCCATGCATGGTCTGCAGGTCGTCAGCGCTGGCCTCGTCACCGTGCACGATGCGGTAGTGGATGCCGGTGCGGGCCAGCTTGGCGCGTTCCTGGCGGATGTTCTTGCGTTGCTTGTGGTTCATGTCCGCCAGGAAGCCATCGAAGTCCTTCCAGTGGCCGGGGTTGTGCCACTGGAACTGGATGTCCTCGCGCAGCAGCCAGCCCTCGTCGAACGCCGCGTCTTCGTCCTGCGGATGAAAATTGACGTGGGCGGAGGACCAGCCCATGCGCTCCACGTCATCGCGTAATGCGTGTACCAGCGCGGCGCGATGGCCGCTGTCGCGCGCCAGCAGGCGCGGGCCGGTGACCGGCGAGTACGGCACCGCGCCAAGCCACTTCGGGTAGTAGTCCAGTCCGTGCCGCGCATAGGCATTGGCCCAGGCGTGGTCGAACACGAACTCGCCGTGCGAGTTGTCCTTCAGGTAGCCCGGCACAGCACCGACCAGCGTTTCGCCCTCCCATAAGGTGAAGTGACGCGGACGCCAGCCCCACTCCGGGCGCAGGCAGCCGTGTGCTTCCAGCCCGGCCAGGAAGGCGTGGCTTACGAACGGGTTGGTGCCGTCGTGCAGGGCATCCCAGGCGTCGGCAGGGAGGTCGGTCAGGCGGTGCAGAAAACGTGACTCGGTCATGCCCGAAGGATAGGGCAGCCGTGGCGAAAAGGGGTGATCCCACCGCACCCTGAGCCATCCACGACATTCCGTACTGACACGCCATGCGTGTCCAGCGCGATCCAGCCGGCGCCATTGCCCATGCAGAGCGCATAGGAAGCGAGTTGCGCCATCTGTGATGTCGTCGGCGCGCAGCGGAACGTCAAGGCCGGGGCATGGTTTCAGGCGCTGTTTGCAAGTTCGACGCTGAAAAACGTTGACAGCTTCAGAGTTCTGTTCCCGGCGAAGAAAAGCTCATTTTCAGCGCCCTGAAAAAGCGCGACGCAGTGCTCACTTTTGGCGCATTGCGAAGAGCAGAGTCCGCCGGCGCATCGCTCGATGCGCGAACGACATTCAAGGAGCATCAACATGGTTGAAAACATCCCGCGTCTCACAACGGGAAGCCGCGCACTCATCCTGGGCATCGCGATGGCGCTTCCGCTTGCGGCGAACGCGCAGACGTTTGGATACGAAGAATCAGAAGTCAGGGTTGGGCAGGGGGAAGCTGAGTCAGTCCAGGAAAGGAACGGGGAGGTCGGTACCCAGGAACGGACGGCTTCTGCCGTAGTGGCGGCCAATGCGCGGAAAGAAGAGCAGACTCCGGTGGTCAGGTTGTCACCTGATGTTTCGAGCACTCCGGCGGAAACGTTGGTCGATAGTGACAGTGAGCTCGATGCAATCGTGACTCAAGTTGCGAGAGAGGCAGTAGAAAGGGTTGAACTGCTTGACGGTCAGTCACGCAGTCGGAGTGTCGTGGCCTCGGTAGATCTCACTGAAAGGTTCGTGATTGTCCGCCTGGATGAAGGGTTTGTTCCGAGCACCTACGGCGCAGCGTTCGAGGATCAGCAGAGCCTGATTAGCAATGCGGTTCTACATGTGGCCGAGAAGGTGGAGCCTCTTCGAGGGGTGCGATACCTCTATGGTGGCTACGACATCTATCACTACTTTCCTGAAGTGAAGGCTGCTGACGACGAGGCGCGCGAGGCCGGGGAGCGGCGTCGCCAGGAGCGCGTGAGCACGGGCGTGCGCGACTCGGGCGTGGCGTTCGTCTCCGCAGGGCACGGATACTACTTCAATTACAAGAACCAAACATGGGAGACGCAACGCAAAGAGCACAATGGCGTGCTGGAGGATATGGTCACGCCTTCATACGCCTCCGAGCTCAAATCATTGCTGGAGGTTCGCTCAAAAATGCCCGTGATTCGACCGCGCGCCCAGGTCATGACAGGCACTCATCCGGAAAGTGGTCACGATTGGTGGCGTATGGCGGCAAGGTACGCTATTGCCCATCAGTATCCCGGTCGAACAGATATCTGGAACACATTCGCCGGAAGTACGGCGAATGATCGCGAGTACAACGAGGACATCAATAGC
>JAEXNZ010000104.1 GCA_023439425.1 Pseudomonadota bacterium | reverse complement strand
ACCGAAGCGGGTCCGCGAACGAGCTGGAACCCAAGGGGGATGGATATGCTTGATGAACGTATACCGCTGGCTAATGCTTGGTCGATTACGTCGGTGGCTGTGATCTGTGGTGGTATTGCTGCCTGCTCTTTGTTCGGCGGCGGAGGCAGTTTGGCTACCCTAGGTCTGGTGATCATCGCGGTACTGGCTGCGTGCCTCTTCGCAAGCATGCTGCTGTGCCGGCTGAAGGTCACCGCCCAGCACCTGCATCTTGGGGTGTTCCCTTTCACCGCCCGCGTTTCGCTCAACAGCGTGGTGGCCGATGGGGTGGAGGTGCTGCCAGACGGCGAGCACCCCCGGCTGCGCGTGCGGAAGTACGGCATCGGCCTACCTGGCATGCAGCTGGGCTGGTTCACCACCTCGCGCGGGAAGCCCGTGTTTGCGGCAACGGCGGGGAAGAAGGGCAGGGTGCTGATCCCTACCCGGGGTGAGCACAATCTGGTGGTGTCGTGCCAGGATCCGGAGCGGATGGTGGCGATGTTGCGGGCGGCGTTGGGCACGCCCGATGTGGCGGGCCCGGTAGAGTCGGTCGATAGGCGACTGCCGTGAAATCCGCATCGTTCGGTAGCGCATGACCATTGAGCGCAGAGGCGCGTTTTCGATTCGTGGTCATGCGTTACCGTGCCGATCACCGTTATCGGCAGTCGTCTGTCGACCGACTCTACCGAAGCGGGTCCGCGCACGCGGAAATATCTGATTACGGTGTAGGAAAACCCCGAAGCATTGTTCGGAACATTTCGAAAAGCCGTGTTGTTTCTCCAGAATAGTGAGCGCACGCACAGTTTGGTGCCTTGACCGCACCTTCACCGCCAGACGAAACTCAGCCCAACATCCAGTCGCCCACAGGACCCTCGGGCGACCGCCGTAGAGCCACGCCCTGCGTGGCTGCACCCACAATACCGCATAGACCTACGAGCAGTCCCACCTCCAGGAAGGAGTACCGGAATGTCCCGTTCTACCCCCGCGTTCCCCCGTCGCTTCGCGCCGCTCGCCCTCGCCGCGCTCATCGCATGCCCACTGGCTTCCGCCCAGGAAGTCGAAAAGAAATGGGAAACGATCTCCGCGTACAACCAGTCGCTCATCACTGAGCGCCAGGCCCAGCAGGCCATTGAAAACAACTTCAGCGTGTACCAGTTCGCCGGTCCCTTCGACTGGCAGGTCGCCAGCACGCTGATTGATAGCGACAAGACCACCTACAACTACCGCATCAAGCCGGCCAAGCTGAAGATCACCGACTGGGTCTATCGCTTCAACGACCAGGAATACGCCACCGAGCAGGCGATGATCGCGGCACTGAAGGCCGATACGCCCTCTGCTGCTGGATGCCCGGCCACGGAAGTCGTCCCCGGCCAGTGGGCCGGTATTCCGGGAGCCGGCTTGGGCAGCGGTGCCGACGGCAGCAACACCGGCGAGTCTGCCCATTACGTCACTCCGTTCTACTACAAGGATACGCAGACCGGAGCTTGCAACCTGCTGAATCCAGAAAAGTACGTCAGCCGCACCCGTACCGTGCAATGCCCCAACACCGCGTTGATGTCATGGCGTCCGGAACTTCAGGCCTGCGCCATGGAGCCCATGCAGGAACAGGCCGGGCAGATGATCCTCAGCTACAGCAGCACTCCGGTGGCCAACATGTGCCCGGTCGGCAACCCCTGTGATGCCACCACCGGCAACAAGTCCCAGCCGGAATCCGACCTCGACCTGGGCTGGATCCAGTTCGTGCGTCACTTCAACTCCATGACCTCCACGCCGGCGGGCGGCTTCGGTCCCAACTGGACCCACTCGCACAACCTGGTGCTGGCCATGGGCGTGGACACCAGTGGCTTCCCGCCCAGCAATCTCTTCAAGCTGGGCCTGATTGACAGCAACGGCACCCAGATTGCCTTCACCAGGATCGGCAACGACTACGAAGCCGCCGACGGCAGCGGTGACCGTGCCGTGCAGCAGGGCAGCAACTGGCTGCTGTACCGCGGCGACGAAGTGCTCACCTTCGATGGTAACGGCCGCCTGCAGCAGCGCGCCTTCGAGAACGGCACCACGCTCAGCTACCAGCACGATGCACAAGGCAGGCTGCTGTCGATCACCCATTCCAGCGGACGGTCGCTGCAGTTCCACTATGAAGAACCGGCAGGCGATGATCTGATCAGTGCGTTGTCGGTCAGTGGTCAGCTGGTGGCCAGCTACACCTACAACACGAACGGCCAGGTAGCCACGGTGCAGTACCCCGGCAACACCGTGCGCATGTACCACTACGAGAACGCCAACTTCCCGCGTTACCTCACGGGCATCACCACCGAGGATGCGCGCCGTTACAGCAGGTACAACTACGACGCCAAGGGGCGCGTGACCTGCAGCCGCCATTCCGGCGACTGCACAGGTCCCGACGCAGGCATTGACGGCGTGCGGCTGGAGTACACCGCCGCCGGCACCACCATCGTCACCGATGCGCTAGGCAAGGTGTCCACCTATGGCCTCAGCCCCACTGCCGGCGAAGGTTACCCGCGCAAGGTCACCGGCGTGACCGACCCGCAGGGACCGACCAGCCGCACTTACTACCCCAAGGCGCAGGACTTCCGCCGCCGGCTGGCGAGCCAGACCGACCGCCGTGGCACCCAGACCACCTATGCCTACAGCACCGGTGCCGACCCCAACAGCGGCCAGCCGGTGGAAATCACCACCATCACCGAGGCCGTCGGCCAGCCGGAACAGCGCGTCAGCGAGATCCACACGCTGACCGGCAGCAATCGCGCGGTGTACAACCGCATCGGCAACCGCGAAACCCGCACCCTTCGCAATGCGCGCCTGCAGCCCACCAGCGTGGTCGTGCGCGATCTGGTCAGCAATGAAGAGCGCACCACCACCTTCAGCTACTGCGAGGCGGCCGACTTGGCGGCCGGTGGCAGCTGTCCGGTGCTGGGCCTGCTCAAGCAGGTGAACGGCCCGCGTAACGATGTAAACGACATCGTGACCTACGCGTATTACCCCGTTGACGGCGCGAACTGCGGACCGGCCAGCACCGGTGTGTGCGAGTTCCGCAAGGGTGACCTGCACAGCATCACCAACGGCCTGGGCCATACCACCCTTACGCTGCGCTACGACGCGCTGGGCCGTCCGCTCCAGGTGGCCGACAGCAACGCGGTGACCACCGAGTACGAGTACCACCCGCGCGGCTGGCCGGTCGCCATCCGGGTCAATCCGGCAGTGCCCGGCGAAGGCCGCACCACCCTGATCGACTACTGGCCCACCGGCCAGGTGCAGAAGATCCGCGAGCCTGACGGCAGCAGCATCACCTATATCTACGATGCCGCGCAGCGCCTGACCGACATCGAGGACAGCGCTGGCAACTCCATCCACTACGTGCTGGACAACGCTGGCAACCGCCTGCGCGAGGACACCGCCGACACCGCCGGCAGCTTGCGCCGCACGCTCAGCCGCATCTACAACACGCTGGGCCAGCTGACGGTGCTGCGCGACGCCAACAACCACGATACTGGCTTTGCCTACGACCCCGAAGGCAACCCGGAAGCCGTGGTGGACGCGCTTCAGCGTGGCACCACCCACCAGTACGACCGGCTCAACCGCTTGGCTCGCACGCTGCAGGACGCCACCGGCATCAATGCGGAAATCAAGAACACCTACAACGCGCTGGACCAGGTCACCCAGGTCACCGACCCCAAGGGCCTGAACACCACCTACACCTACAACGGCTTCGGCGACCTCATCGCACAGAACAGCCCGGACAGCGGCAGCACTGCCATGGCCCGTGATGCGGCCGGCAACCTCACCGTGCGCACCGATGCGCGCGGCGTGCAGGTGCTGCACCACTACGACGCCCTCAATCGCCTGACCGGCATCAGCTATCCCGACCCGAACCTCAACGTCGGCTACGCCTACGACACCCCCCCGGCCGTGTGCACCACCAACGAGCGCTTCCACAAGGGCCGCCTGGCCCAGGTGCAGCATGCCGGTGGCAGCACCACCTACTGCTACGACCGCTTCGGTCAGATGACCCGCAAGGTGCAGACGGTCAACGGCGTGGCCAGCACCGTGCGCTATGCCTACACCATCGGCGGCCGCCTGCAGCAGCTGACCTACCCGGACGGCAGCGTGGCTGACTACGTGCGTGACAGCCTGGGCCGCATCAGTGAAATCGGCCTGACCCGTCCGGGGCAATCCCGGCAGGTGGTGGTGAGCAACCTGATGTACGCCCCGTTCGGGCCGGCCACCGGCTGGAGCTACGGCAACGGGCGTCAGCTGATTCGCCCGGTGGACCACAACTACCGTCCCGAGCGGATCTGGGATGTGGGCCAGGATGGCCTGTCGCTGGGCTTCACCTATGACCCGGTGGGAGCCATTACCGAGCTCAAGACTGCTGACGGGGGCACCTCGCTGGCGCAGTTCGGCTACGACGGCATGGGCCGACTCACCCAGACCAAGGACGGCCCCAGCGGGACGGTGATCGAGGCCTACGACTACGATCCCACCGGCAATCGCATGGGGATGACCAGCAATGCGGGCACCCAGGTGTATTCCTACGCCCCGGGTAGCCACCGCCTGACCAGTGTGGACGGCGAAGTACGGGACCACGATGCGGCGGGCAACACCACCAGCATTGGTAGCCGCGAGTACGTGTACAGCGATGCCAACCGCCTGCGTCAGGCGAAGCAGCGGGGGGGGGGGCTGCAAAGATATCTGTACACCCACCGGGGCGAGCGCATCCAGCGCGAGCCCAGCGGCGGCAGCGCGCAGTTCACCGTGTATGACGAAGCAGGTCAGTGGCTGGGTAACTACGGCAGCACCGGGCAGGCGCTGCAGCAGGCCATCTGGCTGGATAGCTACCCGGTGGCGCTGATCAATGCGCCGGCAGTCGGTGTGCCGGAGGTGGCGTACATCCAGCCCGACCACCTGGGCACCCCGCGCGTGGTGATCGACCCGGTGCGCAACCTGAGCATCTGGGAGTGGAGCAGCAAGAGCGAGGTGTTTGGGAATCAGTCTCCGAATGGCGATCCGGATGGGGATGGCGTGGCGTTTGAGCTGGCGCTGCGGTTCCCTGGGCAGCAGGCGACGGATGCTAGTGGGCTGTTCTATAACTACCAGCGGGAGTATGACCCGGCGGTGGGGCGGTACTCGCAGAGTGATCCGATTGGGTTGGAGGGGGGG
>JAEXNZ010000083.1 GCA_023439425.1 Pseudomonadota bacterium | reverse complement strand
CCCATAGGTTGCGGGCGCGGACGAAGCTGACAAAGCCGCCCTTGGGCGACAGCTTGGCGTCGGTGGCGAAGCCCTCGCCGTGGGTCAGCTGGCGCACCGCCAGCTTGCCCTGCTTGGACAGGTCGTACAGGTACAGCTCGCCGCCCAGCGGGAACAGCAGGGTGTGCGCGTCCGGCGACCACTGGTAATCCACGATGCCGGTCATGGCCGCGATGCGCTGGCGCTCGCGGCGGGCCTTTTCGGCGTCGCTCAGGGTTTCCTCGCCCGGCAGCACCACCTTGGAATCGACCAGCATGCGGGTCTGGCCGCTGGCGATGTCGTAGGTCCACAGGTCCAGTTGGTTGCGGTCGGCCTCCTTGCCGCGGAGGAAGCTCACCTGCGAGCCGTCCGGAGCCACCTTGGGCTTCATCAGGGTCGGGCCGGACAGCGGCAGCGGGCCGGTAATGGCCTCAAGCGTGAGTTTTTCGGCGTGGGCGATCGAGGTGGAGGCAATCATCAGGGCAAGGCTGGCAACAAGGTGGCGCATGGAGGGTTCCGGCGACGTCAGACCCCAATCGTACCGCACCGCCGGGCCTTGCCCGGATTCCACCGGATGCGTCGACCGGGCCCCGCTGGACTCCATTGGACACTCGATATCCCGTAGAGCCGGGCTTGCCCGGCTGCTCTTGGCACGGTGCCAGAAGCAGCCGGGCAAGCCCGGCTCTACGGTCATTGCCGCGCGTTGACCGATCAACCCGAATGTCCATCGATCACCAGCGCGCGAACCGGCTCCTACCGTTGACCGAACAAATGCTTGCGCTCTTCCTCGCTCAACGGCTTGCCCGCATTCGGATTCACCTTCTCCTTCAACGCATACGCCCGCTGGGTGGCCGGGCGTGCGGCAATCGCCTCATGCCAGCGCTTCAGGTTCGGGAACGCGGCGAAATCCGGCGGCAGCTTGTCGTACGCCCCGATCCACGGGTAGCTGGCCATGTCCGCAATCGTGTACTCATCCCCAGCCAGATACGCGTTCTGTGCCAAACGCTTGTCCATCACCCCGTGCAGGCGGCGCACCTCGTTGCCGTAGCGCTCGATGGCGTACGGAATCTGCTCCGGCGCATACACAGTGAAGTGACCCATCTGCCCGCTCATCGGGCCCAGCCCGGCCATCTGCCAGAACAGCCACTCCAGCACCGCCACCCTGCCACGGGTGTCGGCCGGCAGGAACTTGCCGGTCTTCTCGGCCAGGTACAGCAGGATCGAACCTGATTCGAACACGCTCGGCGGCGCGCCGCCGTCGGTCGGGGCGTGGTCCACCAGGGCCGGCATCTTGTTGTTTGGCGAGATGGCCAGGAATTCGGGCTTGAACTGGTCGCCCGACCCGATGTTCACCGGCTTGATCTGGTACGGCAGGCCCAGCTCTTCCAGCAGCAGGGTGACTTTGTGGCCGTTGGGAGTGGGCCAGTAATACAGGTCGAGCATGACGGCACCTTCGGGTTGGGAAAGGGTGAGTGTATGTCGCAAGCGTCACGGTGCTGTCAGCAGGTTGGGAACAGTTAGTCCTATAGAGCCCTACTCGCGCCTCAGCCTCTGAGGCTTAGGAAGGGCCCGCGCGTGGGTTTCGTCGGATTCCGATGTCGTGCATGCGCGAACCTGGGCTTGAATGGCGGCCGCTGGCGCATGCAAACCAGTCATGCGAGCAAGAAGTTGAACAGGAGCAGCTGCATGCCAACGGATGCGCTTAGGCGATGGTGGACCCATGGAATCCAGCTGAACGTCTGCATACGTCCTACTGGCGTCTTCCTCGCTCTCATCTATGCGGTCGTCATGTTGGGCGTACGGCAGATCTCATTTGATCATCTGTACCTGCCGGCAGGTGTCCGCGTTGCTTTCCTGATTCTCTGCCCGCCGCGCCTCTGGCTCTACCTTCTGGCAGGCGAGTACGCCTACTTGGCGACGCTGCGCTACCCATTGATCGAGAAGTATGGCCTGGCATGGGTGATCGCAGGTTCATTGTTCACCGCGCCGCTGGCGGCGCTCATCGTCTGCGCGTACCGGAACCTGTTCGCCCATCGCGTCGAAGTCTGGATGCTCGCTGTCGCGGCATCTGTTGCGGTGGGTGCGTCCGTGCTCAATGTCAGCCTCTCCACGCTTATGTGGCCCGTGCCCGTCAACCTCGCGGATGCGGCTGCGAAGGTTGGACGCTATGTGATTGGTGACTTCATAGGCATCCTGACGGTGGTGCCGTTGGCCATACTCTGGATGCGTCGAAGTGATGAGCCGTTCTGGTCCAGAGCCTTTGTAGTGCCGGCTGCAGCGGCGTTGGCAACCATGCTCGCGTTGGGTGTATGCGCATCACTCGTATCCCCCGACAGCACGCAGGCCAGAACCTCTCTGCAGCTTTTGATGATCCTGCCAGCGATTCTTCTCACCCGGATGCACGGATGGCGTGGTGCAGCTCTTAGCGTTCCCTTCTTGAGCTTGATGATGGGCCTGACGATCTCTGGCGGTCCTCCGCTTGTGGACTGTTTTGACCCGGAAGTCTTCAGATCCCAGCAGATCTTCGCGGTTGTATCGATCTGCCT
Organism: Pseudomonadota bacterium; assembly: GCA_023439425.1. Lineage (GTDB taxonomy): Bacteria > Pseudomonadota > Gammaproteobacteria > Xanthomonadales > Xanthomonadaceae > Stenotrophomonas. The sequence continues at coordinate 2,068 of JAEXNZ010000083.1, read as the reverse complement.
TCTGGCACTTGGAGCCAGCGTCAGCCGGCACTATCACCAGTACGCTTCCGGGGAATCCGCAGATCGGCGCGCCGCCACCCTTGCCAGAGCAGCACACCTGGCTGCAGAGCGTGATCTCAGGGAACGCGCCAACAGCATCAACAGGATCGGCGACGGCATTGATGCTCATCTCAGTGAAACCGCTGACTGGCTGATGCGTCAGGGTCATCACAATGTCGCCTCCAATCTGATCGATACGGCCTCCGTCTACTCCAGGATGTTCCGCGAACAGGCAAGCATGGTGTATCCGACCATGTTGGAACACGTCGGACTCTATCTTGCGCTTCAGGTCGGCGGCATCAATGAAGCGTGGGAAAGCACAGAGCGGATGGCACAGCCAAGATTCGCTGGAGACCCGTGCCAGCTTTCGGTGGGGTTGCAGTTAGCCGTGTACCGCACCCTGACAGATGCCGTCTCGACGATGCTGCAGAACGAGTCGGGTCAGTTGCGCGTGCAGGCACGCTGCGGTCAATGGAAGGGCCGAAAAGGCATGCTGGCAACGGTCACCGTGATGGATAGCGGCTGTCCGTTGTCGGACGCCACGACAAAGTTGGCCGTGGATTCCATGGGTGGACGATCATTGGGGTACGGCGGAACCGTTGAGTGCCGCCGCAACCGGATCAGAATGGTATTTATGGAACCGTTGGAGGATCAGCGTGGGGCTTTCATCTCCTCCACCGACCAAACCGCATCGTCGCCGCTGTCGTAGCGCATGAGTGCGAAGTCCCCTCCAGTGAAGACCGTAGTACGTCCTGCGCCTGACGGCACGTGCTTTCGCTGGTGCGGTAGCGATACCAGAGCGTCCTCACGACCCATTGGCAGCACCCAATAGGCGTCGTCGAGCTTCCCGAGGGCCAGCTCTACCTCGCCGGACACGTGGTTCACCTGGAGGTATTGAATGCCGTCTCGTTCAAAGCGATAGACGCTCCAGTCCGGATGCTGGCTCACGTCGGGTGCTGTTGGGCTGCGCTCGGCGAGGCCGGTTCGAGGCATCTGGACACCGCGATCGTCGTCGGTCAGGCAGCACGCTTGGCTGACGATGGGTGTCGCAATCAGCCCGAAAGCTGCCGCCATGACGCCATATATTGATTGCCGCACAGATATCTCCACGAAAAATGAGGAGATAGGACTCTAGCGGCGGGCCGCGTGGACATCGCTGATAGAACTCCGAGAGTTGGGGGTGCGGGTTGGGGCAGCCGGGCAAGCCCGGCTCTACGGGTCCGCGCTAGCCTGAGCGGTTGTTCATGGCGGGCGGTTGCTCTGCCTTGGCACCGTCACCCGCTCCGGGTACCCTTCGGCAACCCCGCAGCCCTCTATTCAGCCCCATGAGCTCGTCCCCTTCTACCGGCATCAGCCCGCTTTCGTCCCTGATCTTCGCCTCGCGCTGGCTGCAGCTGCCGCTGTACCTGGGCCTGATCCTGGCGCAGTGCGTCTACGTGTTCCTGTTCGGCAAGGAGCTGTGGCACCTGGTCCACAAGGCCAACACCATGGGCGAGCAGGAGATCATGCTGCTGGTGCTGGGCCTGATCGACGTGGTGATGATCTCCAACCTGCTGGTGATGGTGATCGTGGGCGGCTATGAGACCTTCGTCTCGCGCCTGCGCCTGGAAAACCACCCGGACCAGCCGGAATGGCTGAGCCACGTCAACGCCAGCGTGCTGAAGGTGAAGCTGGCCCTGTCGATCATCGGCATCTCCTCGATCCACCTGCTGAAGACCTTCATCGGCGCGGGCGCGCTGGACGGCCTGCCGCTGTGCGGCACCCAGGAGTTCTATCAAGCCTTCAACGCCGTGACCGCGATGGCCGGCCCGGAGGCCGCCAAGAGCCTGAAGTGCGCCACCATGACCACCAGCGGCGTGATCTGGCAGACCGTGATCCACGGTGCCTTCATTCTGTCGGCCATTGGTATTGCCTACACCGACAAGCTGATGTCGCACGCGCCGAGCAAGTCGCTGTCGCATTAAGCCCGGTCCGGGTCACGACCAACGGTCGTGACCTACCCGGCAGGTGGTAGACCACGACCGTTGGT
>JAEXNZ010000554.1 GCA_023439425.1 Pseudomonadota bacterium | reverse complement strand
GACGGCCTGCGCGAGCTGTGGGCCGCCATGCAGGCCTGCGTGACCCGGGGCATCCGCCAGGAAGGCACCCTGCCCGGCGGGCTGCATGTGTCGCGCCGTGCGCCGGCACTGTATCGGGAACTGTCGTCCAAGCCGGAAGCGGCGATGCGCGACCCGCTGACCACGCTGGACTGGGTCAACCTGTACGCGCTGGCGGTGAATGAAGAGAACGCCGCCGGCGGACGCGTGGTCACCGCCCCCACCAATGGCGCAGCGGGTGTGCTGCCGGCCGTCCTGCATTACTTCGACCGGTTCTGCCCGGGTGCGAACGAGCAGCGGGTGTTCGACTTCCTGCTGACCTCGGCGGCCATTGGCATCCTGTACAAGGAAAACGCCTCGATATCGGGTGCCGAGGTCGGCTGCCAGGGCGAGGGGGGCGTGGCCTGTTCGATGGCCGCCGGCGGACTGGTCGCGGCGCTGGGCGGCAACCCCAGCCAGATCGAGAACGCGGCGGAGATCGGCATGGAACACAACCTGGGCCTGACCTGCGATCCGATCGGCGGCCTGGTGCAGATTCCGTGCATCGAGCGCAACGCGATGGGCGCGGTCAAGGCCATCAACGCGTCGCGCATGGCCATGCGCGGCGACGGCAAGCACAAGGTGTCGCTGGACAAGGTCATCAAGACCATGCGTGACACCGGCCGCGACATGCAGGACAAGTACAAGGAAACCAGCCGCGGCGGGCTCGCGGTCAACGTCATCGAGTGCTGACCTGACCCGCGTTGTGCCGGGCACTGTCCGGCACGATGCGGCGCACGCGGTTATGCTCGGGGATCTTTTCCTGGAGACCGCCATGCGCATCCTGGCCGCCGCCCTGCTTGCCTGCCTGCCCCTGACCGCCCTCGCGGCCCCCACCTACGACGCCCGCCTGCAGGGCTTCGACTATGGCTGGCCGGTCAAAACCTTTACCTTCGACTCGCAGCGCCAATCGCTGGAAATGGCGTACCTGGATGTTCCCGCCAGTGGCCGGCCACTCGGCACGGTGGTGCTGCTGCATGGCAAGAACTTCTGCGCCGGTACCTGGAAAGAGGCGATCAGCGCACTCAGTGCGGCCGGTTACCGGGTGATCGCACCGGATCAGATCGGGTTCTGCAAATCCAGCAAACCGCTGCGCTACCAGTATTCATTCGGTCAGCTGGCAGCCAATACCCAGGCCCTGCTGGCCTACCTGAAACTGGACGGGACCAAGGTCGACCTGGTCGGCCATTCGATGGGCGGCATGCTCGCCACGCGTTTCGCGCTGCAGTATCCGCAGCAGCTGCGTCATCTCGCGCTGGTCAATCCGATCGGACTGGAAGACTGGAAGGCCAAGGGCGTGCCGTGGCGCAGCGTGGACGCCTGGTATGCCAACGAACTGAAGACGAACTTCGACTCGATCAAGAAGTACCAGCTGGAGGTGTACTACGGCGGCGAATGGAAGCCGGAGTATGAGCACTGGGCCTTGATGCAGTCCGGCATGTACGCCGGCCCCGGCCAGCAGGCCGTGGCCTGGAGCCAGGCGCTGACGTCGGACATGGTGTTCAACCAGCCGGTGGTCTACGAGCTGCCGAACCTGCGTGTGCCGACCACGCTGTTCATCGGGCAGAAAGACCGCACCGCGATCGGTCGGGATCTGGCACCGGCAGCACTGAAGGCCACGCTGGGCGACTACCCCGCACTGGGCAAGGCCGCCGCCGCGGCAATTCCCGGCGCGACGCTGGTGACCTTCGATGAGCTCGGGCATTCGCCGCAGGTGCAGGACCCGGCGCAATTCAACGCGGCATTGCTGAAGGCGCTGGCCGCGGGGAAATGATGATGCCGGTGGAGCCACGCAGGGCGTGGCTCTACGTGCGGGTGATGGATAGAACATCATCCAACAGCGCCGCCGCCGTCACCTCGGCACCGGCACCCGGACCCTGGATCAACAACGGCTGGGCCTTGTAGCGGTCGCTATGGATGGCGACCCGGTTGTCGGTCTGTGCGCCGCCGGCGAGCGGATGGTCCTGCGACACAATCCGCAGGCCGACCTGAGCACCCAAGTGATCAAAGCCGCCGATGAAGCGCAGACAGCCACCCTCCAGCCGAGCCTGACGCCATTGCTGTTGAATGTCTGCGTCAAGCAGGGACAGCTGTGCCAAGGCATTTTCCAATGGCAGACCTGCCAGCGCCTCCGGCACCAGTGAGGTCACGTCAACCTGCTCGCTGCGCAGCGCAATGCCACTGGCCCGCGCCAGGATCAGCAGTTTGCGGCGTACATCCTCACCAGACAGGTCCACACGCGGGTCCGGTTCGGTGTAGCCGGCACTGAGTGCATCGCCCACCCACGCCGAGAACGGACGCTGCCCGTCGTAGTGATGGAACAGCCAGGCCAGTGAGCCCGACAGCACGCCTTCCACACGGTGAATGTGGTCGCCACCGGCCACCAGCGCGCGCAGGCTGCTGAGCAGGGGCAGCCCCGCCCCGACCGTGGCGCTGTCACCGTAGCGGGCACCGCCCTGCGTTCCGCTTTCTGCAATGGCCTCAGCACGCGACCAGTGGGTGCCCTGTCCGAGTTTGTTGGCGGTCACCACGTGCACGCCCCGCGCCAACCACTGTTCGTGCCAGTTGGCGACCTCATCGCTGGCCGTGGCGTCGACCACCACGTCACCGCGTTGCAATCCCTCCGCCTCGGCCCAGGGCTGCAGCGCGGGCACGGTCCGCGCAGCGCGGTTGGCCTGCTCCAGCTCGAGCACGGGTTCGGCACTACAGCGGAAGGTAGTACGCGAATTGGCCAGCCATGAGAACCGCGGCAGGGTCACACCCCGCGACTGCAAGGTCTGATAGCGCTGCACGAATGCACTGCCCACCGTGCCGGTACCCAGCAATGCCAGACGCCGGGGCTGTTCGCGCAGCAGCGGCAGCACCGCGCTCATGCGTCCACCTGTTTGCGCAGCGCGGCGCGCGCCTGCGCATCAATGACCGCCTGCGCGCGGGCCAGTCCGGCCTGCAGGTCGGCCACCAGGTCCTGTGCGTCCTCGATGCCCACCGACAGGCGCAGCAGCCCCTCGCTGATACCCGCATGTGCGCGGGCTTCCGGGGTCATGGCCGCATGGGTCATGGTCGCGGGGTGCGCCACCAGGCTTTCCACGCCGCCCAGCGATTCGGCCAGGGTGAAACAGCGCAGGCCGTCAACGAAGGCGCGCACGGCGGCGTGCGGATCATCACCCGGACAGGACGCCAGTTCGAACGAGAGCATCGCGCCGAAACCACTCTGCTGGCGCGCGGCAATGGCATGGCCCGGGTGATCGGCCAGGCCCGGGTAGTAGACCTGGGCCACTGCATCGCTGGTCGCCAGCAGGTCAACGATGGCGGCGGTGTTTTCCTGGTGCACGCGCAGGCGCGCACCCAGCGTGCGCAGGCCACGCAGGGTCAGGAACGCATCAAACGGCGAGCCGGTCAGGCCCAGCGCATTGGCCCACCACACCAGCTGCTCGTGCAGCTGCGGATCACGCGCCACCACCGCGCCGCCGACCACATCGCTGTGGCCATTGATGTATTTGGTGGTGGAGTGCAGGACGAGGTCAGCACCGAACGCAATGGGCTGCTGCAGCGCCGGCGACAGGAACGTGTTGTCCACTACCACCTTGGCTCCGGCCCGATGGGCGGCGTCAATGACAAAGCGCAGGTCGGTGATGCGCAGCAGCGGATTGGACGGGGTTTCCACCAGCACCAGGGTCGGCGACTGCGCCAGCGCTTCGGACAGCGAGCGCGGATCGGTCAGGTCGGCGGTCACCAGGGTGAAGTGCCCCTTCTTCGCCAGCGCGTTGAACAGACGCCAGCTGCCACCGTAAGCGTCGTGCGGCACCACCAGGGTATCGCCGGGCTGCAGCAGGGCATTGAGCACCAGGTTGATCGCGCCCATGCCGGTCGAGGTGATCACGCCCCCCGCCCCGCCTTCGAGTTCGGCCAACGCTTCACCGAGCAGGTCGCGGGTGGGGTTGCCACTGCGCGTGTAGTCGTACTGGCGTTTGTTGCCAAAGCCATCGAAGCTGAAATTCGACGACAGCACGATCGGCGGGGTCACCGCACCGTAGGCGGTATCGCGGTCGATACCGGCGCGTACGGCGGCGGTGACACGGCTACAGTTCGGCTCGGAACCGGCGGACAGGCTCATGCGTTTTCTCCCGGGGTGCGAAATGCGTTGGCGAGGATCGCGTCGATGCGATCGGTTTCTTTGAGGAAGGCGTCGTGGCCGTACGGCGAGCGCAGCACGCGCAGGCTGCCGAACGGGCCCAGCCCTTCGACCAGTCCGACCAGGTCGGCCAGCGGCACCAGGCGATCCCCCTCCACGGCGACCACAACCGTCGGCACGCTGATAGCGGCAGGGTCGACCCGGTGCAGGTCGATGGATTCGGACAGACGCAGGTACGCTTCCACCGGCGTGCGGCCGACGTACTGCGCGCCAGCAGCATCCAGATAATCTTCGGCAGCGACACGGACCCGGCCATTGACCACTTCCGGTGCGGCATCGAAGCGTTCACCGAACTCTTCCGGCGTGCGGTAACTGAGCATGGCGAACTGACGCGCGAGGCTGAGGCCATGACTTTCCGCGCACTGCAATTGGCCGAGCGCGACAGCGCGACGCTGCAGCGCGCGCCAGGCTGCAGCATAGGGGTGCGGACGATGCGCGCCGCTGACCGCCACCAGACGGGTCACGCGCGCGCGATGGCGGATCGCAAACTGCTGGCCGACCAGTGCGCCGTAGGAGTAGCCAACGAAGCCGTGCAGGCGATCGATGCCGAGGTGGTCCAGCAGCACGGCCAGCGCGTCAGCCTGGTCGGCGGTGTCGATCGGCACGTCCAGGGCACCGTCAGCGCCGAGAAAGTCGAATGCCAGGATGCGCAGCGACGCGGGATCGAGCGCACGTCCGGCAGCCACCAACCCTTCGGCCCAGCCCTTCTCGGCGAACTCGGTGTTGGCGGCAACATGGCGATGGGCGGAGATTCCACCCGCCAGCACCACCACCGGGGCGTCTGCACGGCCCACCAGTTCGTAGCGCAGGCGGACCGGGCGCGCGCCGGCATGGCGCAGCGTCAGCACGGTGGCGAACTCGCCGCGCACGGCGGCACGCCCGGCATCAACCGGCACGCTCAGCGGAACGAAGGATTCAGAAACGGCGGCTGCAGTGGCGAACGTCATGGCGGTATCCCGGAGAGGAAAACGGCCATCGAGCTTTCGCGGAGCTCGCGTTCGAAGTGCACGCACAGTGCACGATTCGAACCATCTTTCGGTGGACGCCACGGTCCCCGCAGGATTTGGCACCTACGCAGGGTGCTTGCGCATGCTGCGGGCTGCCCCGGCTTCAAAGGGCCTGTCCCTCTGCCGGTCTCGATGGTGGAGCCACGATGCCAGCCCCGAATCAGCATGTCAATCCCTTCATCTGGATGAAGCGATATATTTTTTTCGAATAAGCCGCGCTGGCGACCCTTTCCTGAATGCATCCGGTTGCGTAGAGTCCGCCCACACTCACCGGAACAAGAACATGCGCTGGACCCTGCTGCCGCTGCTGCTCTGCCCGTTATTCGCCAGCGCCGCGCCTTCACCGGACTGGCGTTCAGGTTGGGGGCTGACACGCGGCCCCGACCAAGGGCCCCAGCACGCCGCCGGCGGCATCGCCTCGGTTCAGTTGGAAAGCAGCGGCGAGCGCTGGCAGGCGCGCGTGGACAACCACCTGGCAGGGCCGGTGCAGATCACCCTGAGCCAGGATGTGGGTGCCGCGCTGCTACCGGGTCTGCCGGTGCAGGTCGTGCTGCAGCCGACTGCCCGGATGGTGGTGGCGCAGCTGCCGTTGCCGGCGCAGGCCCAGCGGCTGCAGGTCCGGCTCGAAGCCATTCCGGGCGACCCGGCCGCGCGCCCGCAGGACGTGGCCTATGCCCTGCCCTTCCTGTCTACCCGCTTCCAGGTGACCCAGGCTCCGCAAGGCCGTTACAGCCACAGCGACGCGGAGAACCGCGACGCGATCGATTTCGCCCTGCCCGAAGGCACGCCGGTGCTGGCCGCGCGCCGCGGCAAGGTGATGCAGGTGCAGGGCAACTTCACCGAAAACGGCACCGACCCTCTGCGTGATCGTCAGCGCGCCAACTTCATCCGGATCCTGCACGAAGACGGCAGCATGGCGGTCTATGCCCACCTGCGCGCCAATGGTGTGCTGGTGCGCAGTGGCCAGCAGGTCGAAGCCGGCCAGCGCATCGGACTGTCCGGCAACACCGGCTACAGCACGGCACCCCACCTTCACTTTGTGGTCCAGGCCAACACCGGCATGCAGCTGCAGTCGGTACCGGTGCGGATCGTCACCGACCGGGGCGAGCTGCACTTCGCACGTGAAGACGGCCCCGCCGGGCCCGCCGCAAGCCCTTGAGCGCTCAGGTATAATCAGGCGCTTATCTCTCTGAAAAGCGCCCCGGGCGGGCGCGCCACGCCATGTCCGAAGTCGCTACCGAAGCTGCGCGCCGCCGCACCTTCGCCATCATCTCCCACCCTGACGCCGGCAAGACCACGCTGACTGAAAAGCTGCTGCTGTTCGGGGGCGCGATCCAGATGGCCGGTTCGGTCAAGGGCCGCAAGGCCGCGCGCCACGCCACCTCCGACTGGATGGCACTGGAAAAGGAACGCGGCATTTCGGTCACTTCCTCGGTGATGCAGTTCCCGTACGAAGGCAAGATCGTCAACCTGCTCGATACCCCCGGCCATGCCGACTTCGGCGAAGACACCTACCGGGTGCTGACTGCGGTGGACTCGGCGCTGATGGTCATCGACGTCGCCAAGGGCGTGGAAGAACGCACCATCAAGCTGATGGAGGTGTGCCGCCTGCGCGACACCCCAATCATGACCTTCATCAACAAACTCGACCGCGAGGGCAAGGAGCCGATCGACCTGCTCGACGAGGTTGAGAGCGTGCTCGGCATCCAGTGCGCACCGGTGACCTGGCCGATCGGCATGGGCCAGCGCCTGAAGGGTGTGGTGCACCTGATCAGCGGTGAAGTGCACCTGTACGAACAGGGTCGCAACTTCACCCGCCAGGACTCGACCATCTTCCCCTCGATCGATTCGCCAGGATTGGCCGAGAAGATCGGCGCACAGATGTTGGCCGACCTGCGCGACGAGCTGGAACTGGTGCAGGGTGCCAGCCACCCGTTCGACCTGGACGCCTATCGGGCTGGCAAGCAGACGCCGGTGTTCTTCGGTTCCGGCGTGAACAACTTCGGCGTGCAGCCGCTGCTGGACTTCTTCGTCGAACATGCGCCGTCGCCGCAGGCGCGCGCCACCACTGGCCGCGAGATTGCCCCGCAGGAAAACAAGCTGACCGGCTTCGTGTTCAAGATCCAGGCCAACATGGATCCGCAGCATCGCGACCGGGTTGCCTTCATGCGCGTGTGTTCGGGGCGTTTCACCGCCGGCATGAAGACCTTCCATGTGCGCACGGGCAAGGAGATGAAGCTGGCCAATGCCCTGACCTTCATGGCCAGCGACCGTGAAATCGCGGCGGAAGCCTGGCCAGGCGACGTGATCGGCATTCACAACCACGGCACGATTTCCATCGGCGACACCTTCACCGAAGGCGAAGCGGTCAGCTTCACCGGCATCCCCAACTTCGCCCCGGAACTGTTCCGCCGCGCCCGCCTGCGCGATCCGCTCAAGCTCAAGCAGCTGCAGAAGGGCCTTGCCCAGCTGTCCGAAGAGGGGGCCACCCAGTTCTTCCGCCCGCTGATGAGCAATGACCTGATTCTGGGTGCGGTGGGCGTGCTGCAGTTCGACGTGGCCGCCTACCGGCTCAAGGACGAATACGGCGTGGAAGCCGTGTTCGAGCCGGTCAGCGTGACCACCGCCCGCTGGGTGACCTGCGACAACGAGAAGAAGCTGGAAGAGTTCCGCGAGAAGAATGCCAACAACCTGGGCATCGACGCAGCGGGCCATCTGGTCTACCTGGCTCCGACCCGGGTCAATCTGCAGCTGGCCCAGGAACGCGCACCGGATGTGCGTTTCGCCGCCACCCGCGAGGCCGCACACAGCATTTCCGTCAGCTGAGCACCGCCGTGCGATGATAGGGGGGAGCGGGATCCCCCTCCCCGCGGATCGCATCGCACATGACTACCGTTGCTTCCGTCCGAGAAGAAATCGCCAGCGCCCTGACCCACGGTCTGGGCGCGGTGGCCGCGCTGGCCGGCAGCGCTGTCCTGATCACCCTGGCCGCCATCTACGGCGACGGCTGGCAGCTGGCCAGCGCGATCGTGTTCGGCATTGCGCTGCTGCTGTTGTACACCGCCTCCACGCTGTACCACGCGATCCAGCACCCGGTCGCCAAAGGCCGGCTGAAGGTGTTCGACCATTGTGCGATCTACCTGCTGATTGCCGGCACCTATACCCCGTTCACCCTGATCGGCCTGCGTGGCCCGTGGGGCTGGGGTTTGTTCAGCGCGATCTGGGCACTGGCTGTGTTCGGGGTGATCTTCAAGCTGTTCTACACCGGCCGTTTCAAGCTGCTGTCCACGGCGATCTACATCGCGATGGGCTGGTTGTTTGCGGGCGGGCTTTCATACACCTTGGGCACTTATTTTTATCACCGCGAGTCGATTCCTTATTCGCATGCGATCTGGCACCTTTTCGTCATCGGCGGGAGCGTCTGCCATTTTGTAGCCGTCACAGCACAGGTGCTGTAACGGCCACAAAACGGTCCCGCATTCCTCCTATCCCCGCGCCTGTCCGCGCGCCCCCTTAACAAAAGGGGGCTTGCACGTTCTGATGCTTCTGGGTGAGCCGCGCTGCGCGCGGGTACCACGCATGGCGTGGTACCTACGAATTGCTACGTGCGCAGGACGATGGCGTGGGTTGTGCTCCTGACATGGCGGTTACCTTTGCTTCGCGTCCTGTGCACGCAGGTCGGGCAACGATGCGGGCGTGAATACTGAATCCGCTCAGGTTGCGTCTTCCCGCTCGCGTTGGTCATGGCGTCGTCCCGGCAAACGCGGGCAGCGTTGGCTGGCGGTGCTGGTGTTTCTGGTTGCGCTGGTGCTGCTGGTGATCGCGCTGTGGGACTGGAACTGGTTCAAGGGGCCGGTGGAGCGGGCGGTGCAGGCCAAGACCGGGCGGGAGTTCCATATCAATGGGAACCTGGATGTGGACCTGGGCCGTGTGGTGACGGTGCGGGGTGATGGGCTGACCTTCGCCAATGCCGAATGGTCGAAGCAGCCGCAGATGGCCAGTGCCGACCGGGCCGAAATTGACGTGCGCTTCTGGCCTCTGCTGCGCGGCCAGGTGTTGATTCCGGAAATCCGCATGACTCGACCGGACCTGTTGCTGGAGACCGCGCCGCGCAAGGACCAGCCGGGCAACTGGGACTTCCTGGGTCCCAGTGACGGTGAGCCACCGGTGCTGCAGCGCCTGCTGATCGACGATGGTCGCCTGCAGTTTCTGGATGCAGCTGGAAAAACCGACATTCTGGTGGCATTGAACAGCGGCAAGCCGAAGAACGCCGACAGCGCACCGCCCCTGCTGGTGAAGGGCAAAGGCCGCTGGCAGGGCAATCCGTTCACGCTGGATGGCAACACGGAATCGCCGCTGGAACTGACTAACAGCGACCATCCCTTCCGGATCCATCTGGACGGTCGCGCCGGTGGCACCCACGCCATCGCCAGCGGCACGCTGACCAATCCGTTCGCGCTGCGGACCTTCGATCTGGACTTCATGCTCAGTGGTCAGGACATGGAGGACCTGTATCCGCTGATCGGGCTGGCGATTCCGTCAACACCGCCCTACAAGCTGAAGGGCCGCCTGAAGCGCAACAACGATGTGTGGCGCTACGAGAACTTCACCGGCACGGCGGGCGACAGCGATCTTGGTGGCACGGCGCAGATTGAAGTGGGCCGTGAGCGTCCGTTCCTGAAGGCCGAGCTGGTCTCCAAGCGCCTGGACTTCGATGATCTGGCCGGGTTCGTCGGTGCCCCGCCGAAGACCGGCAGCGGCGAATCGGCCAATGCCGAACAGAAAGCCGAAGCCGCTGAACTGAAGGCCAGCGCACGGGTGCTGCCGGATACGCTCTACAACCTCACCAAACTTCGAGCGATGGACGCGGACGTGCGCTGGAAGGCACAGCGCATCAATGCGCCTTCGCTGCCGTTGGACGACATGGATGCGCACCTGACCCTGGACGCCGGCCTGCTGCAGCTGCAGCCGCTGAACTTCGGCGTGGCCGGCGGCGACATCCGCAGCAATGTGCGGCTGGACGCGCGCAAGGACACCATCGACACCCGCCTGCAGGCCAGCATACGCAAGGTGCAGCTGGGCAAGTTGTTCCCGGATGCGAAGCTGGCCGAGCAGGCGTCGGGCGGTATCGGCGGCGATATCGACCTGCGCGGCCAGGGCAACTCGGTGGCGGTAATGCTGGGCACTTCCGACGGCACCGTAGCGGTGGGCATGGGGCGGGGCCACATCGGCAACCTGATCATGGAGCTGGCCGGACTGGACGTGGCCGAGTCGCTGAAGTTCCTGTTCACCGGCGACAAGCAGATTCCCCTGCGCTGCGCCTGGGGCGATTTCGGGGTGGAACGCGGCGTGATGACCTCCACGGCGCTGGCCTTCGACACCGAGGACACGTTGATCCTGGGCCAGGGCACGGTCGATCTGAAACAGGAGCAGCTGGATCTGCTGCTGCGGCCGCGCCCCAAGGACATCAGCATCCTGGCGCTGCGTTCACCCCTGCGCATCGGCGGAACCTTCAAGGATCCGTCATTCCGCCCCGACTTCAAGGCGCTGGGTGTGCGCGGCGCGATTGCACTTACGCTGGCCAGCATCACTCCGCCGGCCGCGTTGCTGGCCACCATCGAGACCGGCCCGGGCAAGGACAGCAACTGCGGCGGCCGCTACGCCAAGTAGAGCCACGCCCTGCGTGGCTGTGCGTGCGACCACAACGGCGAATCAGCCGGGCAAGCCCGGCTCTACGGGATTTGCCTCAGCCAGCGACGATGTACTGCTGCAGCTGATCCAGCTTCTGCGCCTGGTCATCGATCACCGACTTGACCAGGTCACCGATGGAAATCACACCGATCACCCCGCTTTCGTCCACCACCGGCAGGTGACGGATGCGATGCTCGGTCACCAGCTGCAGGCACTGCTCCACCTGCTGCGCGGGGGCCACGGTGATCACCTGTGCGGTCATGATGTCGCGCACTGCGGTGTTTCGCGATGAGCGCTCATGCAGCACGATCTTGCGTGCATAGTCGCGCTCGGACAGGATGCCGACCAGATGCCCCTGGTCCATCACCAGCACCGCGCCGATGCCCTTCTCCGCCATCAACCGGATCGCGTCGATCACCGCCGCGTCCGGGCGGACCTCGAATACCTCAGGAGACTTGCCTTCCAACAGTTGCCGTACCGTGGTCATCTGCCTGCCCTCCAGCAATGGGATGCAGGGCCGAGTCTGCCACGGACGGTGCATGCCAGGTGTCAACCAGATACAGCGGCCGCTGCTTGGATTCCTCGTACAGCCTTCCCAGGTATTCGCCAATCAAGCCGAGCGCGATCAGCTGGACCCCGCCCAGGAACAGGATCACCGACATCATGGTCGGGTACCCCGCCACCCGGTCGCCGTACAGGGCCGCCTTGACGATCACCCACATGCCAAACACGAATGCGAAGCTGGCGGTGACCAGGCCCAGGTAGGTCGCGGCCCTCAAGGGTGCGGTGGAAAAGCTGGTGATTCCCTCCAGGGCGAAATTCCACAGCTTCCAGAACCCGAACTTGCTGCTGCCCACCATGCGGGCATGCCGGTGGTATGGCAGCGCCTTGCGCCGGAAGCCGACCCAGCCGAACAGCCCCTTCATGAACCGGTGGCGTTCACGCAGCTGACCGAGCGCCTGCACCGCGCGCGGCGACAACAGCCGGAAGTCGCCGGTGTCGGCCGGGATCGGCGTCTTCGACAGCCGCCTGACCACCCGGTAGAACGCCGCCGCCGTGGTACGGCGGAACCAGCTTTCGCCGTCACGCTCCAGTCGGGTGCCGTAGATGTTGTCGTAGCCCTGACGCCACAACGCCACGAACTCGGGAATCAGCTCCGGTGGATCCTGGCCGTCTGCATCGAGCAGCATCACCGCACCGGCATCCACGAAATCCAAGCCAGCGGTTACCGCCGCCTCCTTGCCGAAGTTGCGCGACAGCCGCAACAGCCCGACCGACGCATCATCCGCGGCCAGCGTCTGCATGACCTGCCAGGTGTGGTCGGTGCTGCCGTCGTCGACGTACAGGACCCTGCATTCCAGATCCGGCAGCCCATCGAGCACCGCGCGCAGGCGCGGGTGCAGCAATGGCAGCGCCTGCGCCTCGTTATGCGCGGCGATGACAAGAGTCAGACGTTCGTTTGGCATGCGTCAGTCCTCGCCCAGGTAACCGGCCCCGCCCAGCTGCCGGGCCTGGCGCTGGATCCAGGCGGCACGGCGCTGCACATAAGGCCCCGGCTTGGCCGCACTGTAGCGGCGCGGTGCCGGCAGCACTGCCGCCAGCCGCGCGCTTTCCGCTGGCGTAAGCCGAGAGGCATCCTTGTTCCAGTATTGGCGCGCAGCGGCCTGGGCCCCGTAGATGCCATCGCCGAACTCGGCGATGTTGGCGTACATCTCCAGGATCCGCGATTTCGGCCACAACGTCTCGATCAGCAGCGTGTACCAGACCTCCAGGCCTTTCCGCACCCAGCTGCGGCCCTGCCACAGGAACAGGTTCTTGGCGACCTGCTGGCTGATCGTGCTGGCCCCACGCAGGCGGCCGCCCCGCGCATTGTGGTCGCGCGCCTTCTCGATGGCCTTCAGGTCAAACCCGTTGTGCTGGGGGAAGCGCTGGTCCTCGGCGGCGACCAGCGAGATCGGCAGGCTGGGGGCCATCTGATCGAGGTCGCGCCACTGGTAATGCAGGCGATAGCTCCACTCGCCCTCGCCCAGCGCCTCTCCATAGCGCAACAGCATCACCGTGGACAGCGGCGGATCCACAAAGCGCAGTACGGCCACCTGAAGCACACTTCCGGCCACGAACAGCAGCGGCAGCCACAGCAGCAGCTTCCAGCGCCAGCGGCGTGGACGCGGGGATTCCAGGCCGGTGTCGGCCTTGTGGTTGCTACGCTCTGCCCCCATTACTGGTGCATCCTCTGCTTACACGGTTGTCGGCGCATTATCCGGCAACCTGCCCTCTTTTATATAAGCTGCCCACGACCTGATGACTGCCCAGACCGACTCCCTCACCCGCTTCCTGCTTCCCGACGCCGGCGTGCGCGGCGTGCACGTCCAGCTGGACGCCACTTGGCAGGAAATCCAGGCCCCGGCCAGCTACCCGCCGGCGGCGACCGAACTGCTGGGTGAAGCCAGCGTCGCGGCGGCTTTGTTCACTGGCCACACCAAGGTTGACGGTCGCCTGTCGATCCAGCTGCGCAGCAGTACCGCACTGCGCCCCCTGTTTGCCGAGTGCACCGCGGCCGGCACCCTGCGCGGCGTGGTGCAGCTGGCTGAGGACGGCGGCGAGGTATCGCGTGATCTGACCACGCTGGGCGCGGATGCGCTGCTGGCCATCACCATCGAGAACCCGGGCCTGGACCCGCGTGAGCCGCAGCGTTACCAGAGCCTGGTCGGGTTGGACGCCGCTGCGCTGGATGAGGCCTTCGAGGAGTACTTCCGGCAGTCCGAACAGCTGCCAACCCGGCTGCTGCTGGCCGCCGACGGCTCCCGCGCGGCCGGCCTGCTGCTGCAGAAGCTGCCGGGCGATGAGGGCGATGCCGACGGCTGGGACCGCGCCAGCGCGCTGTTCGAAACCCTGGGCAAGCAGGAACTGCTGGGCACGCCGGCCCAGACCCTGCTGCACCGGCTGTTCCATGAGGAAAAGCCGGAACTGCTGGGCGAGCGCCCGCTGCGCTTTGCCTGCTCCTGCTCGCGGGAACGGGTGGAGGGCATGCTGCAGTCGCTGGGCGAAGAAGAAGCCCGGGCCGCGGCCGAGCCGACGGGTGCCGTGGAGATCCGGTGCGAATTTTGCGGACGGGAGTATCACTTTTCGTTGACGGAGTTGGACATAATGTTCCATGACGCCGGGGTTGCCTCTCCGGCTCCTGAACGGCTTCAGTAACCGCCGTGCGAGTTTTGTTCTGGGGAGAACCAAGACTTGTCAATGAACACTTGTTAAGAAATCATAAACACCCTAGGATCAGGTTCCCGCTTTGTCGGGAACTTGTGCTCACCCCTGCTGTCTGAGAAGTCCCATGCGTGCCCTCCTGCGTCTACCGCTGGCCCTGATGATCGCCCTCGCCGCGATCCCGGGCGCGTATGCGCAGTCCAAGGCGCGTGCCGACAGCACTGTGCTGCCGGTGTGGAACAAGGGCAGCGGCAAGGTCGAGGCTCTGCTGTACCTGGAACCCACCGGTGAACAGGCTGCAGGTGCGCGCTGGCACTTCGGGCGCAGCTCGCTCGATGCGGCGTTCGGCCTGTCGTCGGGCGATTCACTGGGCCTGCTGTGCAACAGCAGCGGCGGCGGGGCCAGCATGAGCAGTCTGGCCAGCCATTGCATGCTGGCCAGCCTGGGCGATGACGACGAAGACAGCCCGCTCAGCCGCCGCGTCACCGGCACGGCCGCCTTCAACCGCCCCGGCGGCCGCCTCGGCATCACCGCTGGCACCGGCCGTGAAAGCCTGCCGGCCTGGCTGGCTGGCCCGAACAAGTCGCCGGCGCTGCGCGCCGAGCAGAACGACCTCACTGTGTTCGGCCAGAAGAACATTGGTCGCGAAGGCTTCGTGTCCATTGGTGGCACCTATGCCAAGGCGCGTCTGGTGCCGTTGTCCGACGTCTCGCCGGCGCTGGTTGACCGCTGGGACAGCAAGAGCCTCACCCTGGGGGCCGGCTACGGCAACTTCAGCGGGAACATCATTGGCCGCGTGGTCGACGTGCCCGGCCAGCCCGGCAAGTGGGAAGGCCTGGGTCTGGGCCTGACCTGGCGCACCCCGTGGAGCGGCCAGCTCACAGTGGGTGCCGAGAATGTGATCACCCGCGGCAAGAACCCGTTTGCCCCCCGCAACGAGAGCAACGACGAAGGCACCGTGCCGTACGTGCGGTACGAGCAGGACCTCTGACCGGCAAACCGGTCCACGCTGGCATCAATCGAAAGCGCGCCTCTGGCGCGCGTTTTTGTTTGTGCCGACATCACGCTGCCGCGAACCCGATACAAATCGTTACACATCAGTCGCAACTATTTTATTAACGAATTTTTAATTATTGCGCCGCGTGCGACGTGAACGCCTTGATCCACAAGGACTTTGCCGAATTTCACGCAGTTCACAGACTTCATTAACACTACTTTAATTCTTGCGGACCGGGAGTTAGTATCGAGTCAGCCTTGTGGTCTTTGGTGCTCCTTTTGGCACCACCCCAGGGCACACACCCCAGTGAATACCCAAGATTCCCTTGGAGAGAGAGAGCCAATGAATTGCAGGACTAACAAGCTGCGTGACGCCATCGCCTTTGCGCTGGTCGTCACCGCCGGCAGCACCGGCGCCGCCTACGCGCAGGACTCCACCCAGACCCTGGACAAGATCGAAGTGACCGGTTCGCGCATCAAGCGCGCCGACCTGGAAACCTCGCAGCCGGTGTTCACCATGAGCCGCGAGCAGATCGCCGCTCAGGGCCAGACCTCCATCGGCGACATCATCCAGAACATCGCCACCAGCGGCTCGACGCTGAACAGCACCTACAACAACGGTGGCAACGGCGAAACCCGCGTCAACCTGCGTAACCTCGGTTCCAACCGTACCCTGGTCCTGGTCAACGGCCGTCGCTGGGTCGGTGGCACCGGCCTGGGTGGCGCGGTCGACCTGAACACCATTCCGACCGCCGCTGTCGAGCGCATTGAAGTCCTGAAGGACGGTGCATCGACGATCTACGGTTCGGACGCCATCGCCGGCGTGGTCAACATCATCCTGCGCCAGAACTTCGACGGTGCCGAAGCCAACGCTTACTTCGGCCAGTACGACAAGGGCGACGGTTCGCGCGAATCCTATGACTTCACCATCGGCTCAGCGGGTGACCGCTGGCACGCCACCCTGGGTGTCGGCTATGTGAAGGAAGAGCCGGTGTGGGCGGGCGACCGCAAGATCTCTGCTGTCCCCAGCTACGGTGCCGCGCAGTACACCGGCAACAGTGCCACTACTCCGGACGGCCGCTTCGCGTATTACGGCCAGACCGGCGTTGATGCCGATGGCAACCCGATCTTCGGCGCAACCCGCCTCAACGGCACCAACGGCTACTTCGTCACCAACGATGGCGGCACCACGGTCCGCAACTACACCACGGCCGACAGCTACAACCACGCGCCGGGCAACCTGCTGATCACCCCGCAGGAACGCACTTCGGTGTTCGCCGACGCTGGTCTGAACATCACCGATAACATCCGCTTCAAGACCACGGTCACCTACAACGAGCGTGAATCCGAGCAGATCCTGGCCGCCATGCCGATCGTGCTGGGCCGCGCTGCGCCGGGCACCAATGGTGCCAACATCGTTATCAGCGCCGACAACATCTACAACAACACCGGCCGCGATATCGATTACATCCAGTATCGTGCCAACGAGACCGGTGGTCGTATCTACAAGCAGAACGTCAAGACGTACGGCTTCAATGGTGCGTTCGAAGGCGACTTCGAAGTGGGCAGCCGCTTCTGGAACTGGGAAGCCGGTATGTTCTACGGCAAGAACGACCAGACCGACATCACCACCGGGTTCTTCAACATCTCGGCACTGCGTCAGGCCCTGGGCCCGTCGTACGTCGGCGCTGACGGCGTTGCCTACTGCGGCACCGCTGCCAACACGATCGATGGCTGCGTTCCGATGAACATGCTCAACGGTGCTGGTTCGTTGACCCAGGACATGATCGACTACGCAAGCTTCACTGCGCACGACGTGTACGGCTACGAGCAGAAGACCTACTACGGCAGCATCGGCGGCGAGCTGTTCGACCTGCCGGGTGGCGCTTTCGCGTTCAACTTTGGTGTTGAGCACCGCGAAGAGTCCGGCTTCGACGATCCGGACGGCCTGATCAACTCCGGCGACACCACCGGCAATGCCCGTACGGCCACCAGCGGTAGCTACAAGCTGGACGAAGCCTACCTCGAACTGGCAATTCCGGTGCTGTCCGGTGTCACTGGTGCCCAGCTGCTGGACTTCAGTGTGGCCACCCGTTTCTCTGACTACAACAACTTCGGCAACACCACCAACAGCAAGTTCGGTTTCCGCTGGAAGCCGATCAACGACCTGATGATCCGTGGTAACTGGTCTGAAGGCTTCCGCGCACCGTCGATCACCGAACTGTACTCCGGCGTGAGCGACACCTTTGAAGACGTCGCCGATCCGTGCGCCGGCTTCATCGGCGATGATGCGAACACCCCGCCCGCCAGCTGCGCCGGCGTCCCGGGCTACACGCAGTCCAACTCGCAGATCCGCACCACCGTCGGCGGCAACCCTGACCTGGGTCCGGAGACCTCCACCTCCAAGACCCTGGGCTTCGTCTACAGCCCGAGCTTCGCTCCGGGCCTGGACATCTCGGTTGACTGGTGGAACATCAAGATTGAAGACGCCATCTATGCGCAGACTGCCCAGCAGACGCTGGACGCCTGCTACCTGAAGGGCGTGCAGTCGATGTGCGACATCATCACCCGCGACAGCACCGGCCAGATCTCGGGCCTGCTGGCAGTGCCGTACAACGTGGGCACCATGGAAGTGGAAGGCTGGGACGTCACCCTCGGCTACCGTTTGCCTGATACCCGCTTCGGTAGCTTCAGCTTCGTCCTGGACAGCACCTACACCTCGAGCTACACCATCGAGGATGCGGTGACGGAAGGTTACAACCGCGTTGGCAACTACCTGGATCGCGACAACTACTGGCGTCTGCGTTCCAACCTGCTGATCAACTGGCAGCTCAATGACTTCGGCGTGAACGCGTCCGCGCGTTACTACTCGCGTCAGAACGAAGACTGCACGGGCGCTGTGTTTGCCAACCCGGCCAACGTCGCCGCGCTCTGCACCGATGCCGATCACATCGGCCTGAAGGGTGAGCCGGATCCGCAGCGCAAGATCTCCAGCGTGACCTACACGGACCTGAGCGGTTACTGGCAGGCTCCGTGGAACGCGCGCATCACCATCGGTGTCAACAACGCGTTTGATCGTGATCCGCCGAAGGCTTACACCACCTTCGCCAACACCTTCGACCCGCAGTATGAAATCCCGGGTCGCTTCTTCTACATGCGCTACAACCAGAAGTTCTGATCTGGCTGTAACCGTGTAGTGTTGGACGACAACGGCCCCGCAAGGGGCCGTTGTTGTTTCATCGGTGCCGATACCCAGGCAAAAAAAACGGCCCATCGGGGCCGTTCTTCGTAGAAGGTTGCAGTCACTCAACCGATCGGGATCAACGTCTCGATCACGTGCTCCACATACGCCTCGAAGTCCTCACGCGCCTGCTTGGGCTGCTGCAGCTGCAGCGACAGCTGCAGGAAGCCGACATAAGCGGCATAGGCCAGGCGCGCGCGGTGCTGCGCATCGGTGCGACTCAACCCGGCCTGGCGGAACGAGGCCACCAGATACTCAAGACGGCGGTGCGAAACACGGTCGATCACCGGCCGCACCATCGGGTGGTCCAGTGCCTTGAGCAGCTCACTGTAAATGATGTGCGGCTGCACTTCGTGCGCCACCACCTGGAACAGCTGGCGCAGGCGCGCGCGCGGATCGGGCACGTCTTCCAAACTGCCGAACACCTGTTCCTGCTCAAACAGCTCCCAGCGTTCCAGCGCCGCCTGCAGCAATGCATCGCGCGACGGGAAATGCCAGTAGAAACTGCCCTTGGTCACCCCCAGACGCCGGGCCAGCGGCTCCACCGCCACCGCGCCCACGCCTTGTTCAGCGATCAGATCCAGAGCCGCCTGGGCCCAGTCCTCCGCACTCAGGCGGCTGTTGCGGCCGGCACGGGGCTCGCCGGCGGAAGCTTCAGGTTCATTCATGCTGATGATTTAACCATACGCCGAGGTCGGTTTGTGTGGAATTGACAGATCGGGTGACCGCGAAGACCCCACTGGGGCGGGCTTCACGACCACCATACCGATGGGTATTGACTTGCCCGATGACAGGTCCATACTAGCGAGTATGGTAACGCCCGTCACTACATCAACCGACTTCACCGATGCGCGCGTCACCGCTGCGCACGACAGCGTCCTGGGGGTCAGCCAGTCTGGGCCGGGCCGTCGTGGCACCGTGTTGTTCGCGCATGGTTTTGGCCAGACCCGGCATGCTTGGACGGCCACCGCACAGGTGCTGGCCGCCGCTGGCTACCAGACCCTGGCCTACGATGCCCGTGGTCACGGCGACTCGGATTGGAATGCCGACGACGTGCCCTATCACGGCGAACAGTTTGCCGACGACCTGATTGTCCTGGCCGGCGAACAGCCGCAGCCGCCGATCCTGGTCGCTGCCTCGATGGGCGGCCTGTTCGGCCTGCTGGCCGAGGCGCGCTGGCCAGGGCTGTTTTCGGCGATGGTGCTGGTGGATATCACGCCGCGTTGGGACACGGCCGGCGTGGAACGCATTCTGGCCTTCATGACCGCGCATCCGCACGGATTCGAGTCACTGGAGCAGGCCGCCGACGTGATTTCCGCTTATATGCCGCATCGCCCACGCAAGTCCGAAAGCTCGCTGCGCGCCCTGCTGCGCGAAGACGGCCACGGCCGCTGGCGCTGGCATTGGGATCCGCGCCTGGTGGCCGAGCTCGCCCGCGACAGCGAACAGCACCAGGACGCGCTTGCCGAAGCGGCGCGTCAGGTGAAATGCCCGGTGCTGCTGGTCAGCGGCGGGCGCAGCAATCTGGTCACCCCGCAGACGGTGGCCGAATTCCTGGCCTTGGTGCCACATGCACGGCACGTGCAGCTGCCGGAGGCCACACACATGGTCGCCGGTGATGACAACAATGCCTTTACCGCCACTGTGTTGGACTATCTGGACGTGTTGCCCTCGGCCTCCGCCGTGGCACTGTCCGCCGCAACCGAGCACGTCACCGGAGCACGCTCATGAGCCTTGTCATCCCCTTCCTTGCCGTCCTGCTGGCAGGCGCGTTCGTCGCCTACCACCGGATGCGCCTGATCACCTGGACGCTGCTCAGCCTTGCGCTGCTGGCGGCGTGCTGGTTCATTCCGTACGTCAACCAGACCGCGACCATCGTCGCGGCGGCGATCGTGGCGGTCATCGCCGTGCCGCTGCTGCTGCCGTTCATCCGCAAGCCGCTGTTGACCGGCCCGATGATGAAGGTGTTCCGCAAGGTGCTGCCGCCGCTGTCGCAGACCGAGCGCATCGCGCTGGAAACCGGTTCGGTCGGTTTCGAGGGCGAGCTGTTCACCGGCGACCCGGACTGGAACAAGCTGCTCAACTACCCCAAGCCGCAGCTCACCGCTGAAGAACAAGCCTTCCTGGATGGCCCGGTGGAAGAACTGTGCAAGATGGTCAACGACTGGGAGATCACCCACGTCCACGCCGACCTGCCGCCGGAACTGTGGAGCTACATCAAGAAGAACAAGTTCTTCGGCATGATCATTCCGAAGGAATACGGCGGCCTGGGCTTCAGCGCGCTGGCCCACCACAAAGTGATCCAGAAGCTGGCCTCGGTGTCGAGCGTGGTCAGCTCCACCGTCGGCGTGCCGAACTCGCTGGGCCCGGGTGAACTGCTGGTGCATTACGGCACCCAGGCGCAGAAGGACCTGTACCTGCCGCGTCTGGCTGATGGCCGTGAAGTGCCCTGCTTCGGCCTGACCGGTCCGTTCGCCGGCTCCGACGCCACCTCGATTCCGGACTACGGCATCGTCTGCAAGGGCGAGTGGAACGGCGAACAGGTGCTGGGCGTCAAGCTGACCTTCGACAAGCGTTACATCACCCTGGCCCCGGTCGCGACGCTGATCGGCATGGCCTTCCGCATGTACGACCCGGACGGCCTGATCGGCAACACCCGCGACATCGGCATCACCCTGGGCCTGCTGCCGCGTGACACCGCCGGCGTGGAAATCGGCCGTCGCCATTTCCCGCTGCACTCGACCTTCCAGAACGGTCCGATCCGCGGCAAGGACATCTTCATTCCGCTGCCCCAGCTGATTGGCGGCGCGGAGATGGCCGGCAAGGGCTGGAACATGCTCAACGAGTGTCTGGCCGTCGGCCGCTCGATCACCCTGCCCTCCACCGCCAGCGGTGGTGCCAAGGCCGGCGCGGTGGTCACCGGTGCTTACGCGCGCATCCGCAAGCAGTTCGGCCTGTCGGTCGGCCGCTTCGAGGGCGTGGAAGAAGCGCTGGCCCGCATTGGCGGCAAGGCGTACAAGATCAGCGCGCTGTCGCAGGCCACCGCCGCTGCGGTGGACCGTGGCGACGTCCCGTCGGTGCCGTCGGCGATCGCCAAGTACCACTGCACCAACATGAGCCGTGAGGTGATCTCGGACGTGATGGACGTGATCGGCGGCAAGGGCATCATCCTGGGGCCGCGCAACTTCGCCGGCCGCAGCTGGCAGGCCGCGCCGATCGCGATCACCGTGGAAGGTGCCAACATCATGACCCGCAGCCTGCTGATCTTCGGCCAGGGTGCGATCCTCTGCCACCCGTGGGTGCTGCAGGAAATGAAGGCGGCGCAGGATCCGGATACCCGTGCCGGTCTGCAGGCCTTCGACCGCAGCCTGTTTGGCCACATCCGCTTCGGCATCTCCAACGCGGTGCGTTCGTTCTGGTTCGGCCTGACCGGCGCGCGCTTCGGTGCAGCTCCGGGGGACGCCTACACCCGCCGTTATTTCCGCAAGCTGGACCGTTACTCGGCCAACCTGGCGCTGATGGCGGACATCTCGATGATGACGCTGGGCGGCAAGCTGAAGTTCAAGGAATCGCTGTCCGGTCGCCTGGGCGATGTGCTGAGCCACATCTACATGACCAGCGCGATGCTCAAGCGCTACCACGACGAAGGCGCGCCGACGGCCGACCAGCCGCTGCTGGCCTGGGCGTTCCATGACAGCGTGCACAAGATCGAAGAGTCGCTGTCGGCGGCGCTGCGCAACTTCCCGATCCGTCCGATCGGCTGGCTGATGTGGGCACTGATCTTCCCGTTCGGCCGCCGCGCCGAAGCCCCGGGCGACCGCCTGAGCCGTCGCGTGGCGGCGCTGCTGATGGCCCCGGGCGAAGCCCGCGACCGTCTCGCCAATGGCGTGTTCCTGACCCCGTGCGAAAACAACCCGGGCGGCCGCATCAACAGCTACCTGGCCAAGGCGATCATGGCCGAGCCGGTGGAACGCAAGTTCCTGAAGGCACTGAAGACCAAGGGCATCGAAGCCCTGGACTTCGCCTCGCAGCTGGACGAAGCCGTCGCCGAAGGCGTGATCAGCCAGGACGAGCGCACGCTGCTGGAAGAGCTGCGCACGCTGACCCTGGACACGATCACCGTGGACGACTTCGATCCGCACGAGCTGCGTTCGGCCACCTACTACGACCGCCAGGGCAAGGACCCGCAGTCGCAGGCGGCGTGATGCGCGGTTGAGGGTTTCATGAGAACGGCGGACTTCGGTCCGCCGTTTTTTTGCACGTGTTTGTCGCGCTGCGATCGCGGGCAAAACTACAATTGCACACATCGCGTAGAGCCGGGCTTGCCCGGCTGCTGTTGGATTTGGGCGAACAGCCTTCGGT
>JAEXNZ010000551.1 GCA_023439425.1 Pseudomonadota bacterium | reverse complement strand
GGTTCAGGACGACCAGTCCTGCTACAGGAACCGCAGTGGCAGAGGTCCTCTTCTGAGTGGGGCGAGTTTTGTGTTCAGGAGGGAACAACTCGCCAAGCGTCTTGCCACCAATTCTCGCTCTGATTGATGAGAACGTCACGCTGCCGGTTAGGTAGTTATATAGCTCATCGGTGATTTCTCGCACCTTCTCGCCCAGCCCCTCGTCGTATTCTGACTGCCCGCGAGGCAGAAAGCCGCTGTCCAAGTCCACCCAGATCACTCCGGTGGACTGGTCCGCCGAAACCTTCACGCCGATGGTTGTAGCTTGGCCTGGTAATCGAGGCTGACGGTCTACAAACTTCTGTAGTTCGGACTCGAGTTGATGTAGTACATCAAGGGTGCCTGCGGAGAAGTGGGCTTGCGAGCGTGGCGTCACATCTTGTGCCGCAGCTCCTGTGGTGGATCCAAGCGCTAAGGAGACACCGATTACAGCTCTGCCCAGGTTTTGTTTCAATCCCTTCATCGTCTACTCCATTAGATTTGCTGATTTTGAAACGCGGGGTGCCAGCGTGGCTGACCCTCAAAATCGCAACTCGCATCCCGCGTGTCGTCGTAACAATCGACCGTCGATGCGCTCGACGGTCATTTTGAGTCTATACCCATGTACTAGCGGGATGCGTGAGCGCTGTCCCAGATCGTGGTCGTGCTTCGTTGCTGGCGTCAACGCGCCCCTGGTGACGGTTTGACACCTTCTACTGAGGAAGAACGTCCCTACGAATTGGTCTATTGATGAACCGCTCACCCGGAGGCCGCCCAATGAAGACCGCTGTTTTCAGTCTACCCATATCGGTGTCGGCCTTGAGCTGCGTACTTGTAGAGCCCGGCTTATCAGGCCGTTCTTGGTGCTGGGCCGGTGTCATTCGCGAATGTCACCTCACCGGCGGTTTCGATTTGGATTCATGCGTTACCGGATGTTGGTCATTTCACGGCCGTCGTCTGTCGTCCGCCGCTACCGCATCCGTGTGCGATGATTTTTCGTGGACGCCGATGATCAGTCGGCAGCATCCGAGATTCAATGGACGCCGATGACCAGTTGGAAGCCGCTGGGCGGAGGCAGGCGCTATAAATAACCTGCAGTCTCAACGTGCCCCCGGTCACGGTTTGACATCTTTTACTGAGGAATCGTCCCTACCATCTGGGTTACTGTTGAACTGCTCCCCCAGAGGCCACCCCATGAAGACTGCCGTTTTCAGCGCTCGCCCTTACGACCGTCACTTTCTGGAAGCTGCCAACGGGCACGCGGGCGGTGAAGGGCGTTTCGAGTTCGCCTACTTCGACGTCGGCCTTGATCTGACCACCTCCACCCTGGCCCAAGGCAGCGAAGCGGTCTGTGTATTCGTCAACGATCGGCTGGACGCCCCAGTGCTCGAAGCGCTGCACGGGCAGGGCGTGCGCGCGGTGCTGCTGCGCTGTGCCGGCTTCAACAATGTGGATCTGGCCGCCGCCGAGCGGCTGGGCCTGTTCGTGGCGCGGGTGCCGGCATACTCGCCCGAGGCCGTGGCCGAGCATGCGCTGGCGCTGATCATGACCCTGAACCGCCAGACCCACCGGGCCTACAACCGGGTGCGCGAAGGCAACTTCATGCTGGATGGCCTGCTTGGGCGTACGCTGTATGGCCGCACTGCGGGCATCGTGGGCACCGGCAAGATCGGGCTGGCCACGGCACGCATTCTTAAAGGCATGGGCTGCAATTTGCTTGGCTATGACCCATACCCCAGCTCGGCCTTCGACGGCATCGGCGAGATGGTGCCGCTGTCCGAACTGCTGGCCCGCTCGGACATCGTGTCCCTGCATTGCCCGCTGACCCCGGAGACCCACCACCTCATCAATGAGGCCTCACTGGCCTTGATGAAGCCCGGTGCCATGCTGGTGAATACCTCGCGCGGTGGGCTGGTGAACACCGATGCGGTGATTCGCGCCCTGAAGTCGCGGCATCTCGGCCATCTGGCCATCGACGTGTACGAGCAGGAAAGCGCGCTGTTCTTCCAGGATCTATCCGGCGAGATCATCGACGACGATGTGTTCCAGCGCCTGATGACCTTCCCGAACGTGCTGGTGACCGGCCACCAGGGTTTCTTCACCGCAGAAGCCCTGCAGGAAATCTCCGCCATCACCCTCGGCAACCTCACCGACTTCGCCGAAGGCCGACCCTGCCCGAACAAGGTGAAATAACGTAGAGCCACGCCCTGCGTGGCTGCACAGCCCTCACCGTTCTGCCCCCAAAAAACCGCACGGAACCCCCACCCATGTGGCAACAGAACTACGACCCCCTAGGCAACACCTACCTATCCGCCCTGATGGGCGCACTCCCGGTCCTCGTCTTCCTGTTAGCCCTCACAGTCCTGCGCCTGAAAGGCCTCACCGCCGCACTCCTAGCCGTAGCCGTCTCCATCGCCGTCTCCTGGTTCGGCTTCGGCATGCCACTCGGCGAAATCACCGGCGCAGCCTTGCTGGGTATCGCCAACGGCATCTTCCCCATCAGCTTCATCGTGCTGATGGCGGTATGGCTGTACAAACTCGCCATCCGCAGCGGCAAGTTCGAAGTCATTCGCGGCAGCATCGCCACCATTTCCGATGACCAGCGCATCCAGGTTCTGCTGATAGCGTTCTGCTTCGGCGGCTTTCTGGAAGGCGCGGCCGGCTTCGGCGTGCCCATCGCCATCTGTGCGGCGCTGCTGGTGGAACTGGGCTTCCGCCCGCTGAAGGCGGCCATGCTGTGCCTGATCGCCAACGGTGCAGCCGGGGCGTATGGAGCCATCGGTATTCCGGTGCTGGTGGGGGCGGAGCAGGGTGGCGTGCCGCTGCACGACATGTCGTGGAAGCTGGTTCCGCTGGTGCAGGTGTGCGCGGCGCTGCTGCCGGCGGCGCTGGTGATGCTGCTGGATGGTTGGCGCGGCGTGCGAGAAACCTGGCCGGTGCTGCTGGTGGTAGGTCTGGTGTTTAGTGGCGTGCAGACGGCTGTGTTGCTGCTTCTTGGCCCGGAACTGGTGGACATTGTGGGTCCGCTCGCGGGCATGGCGGCGCTGGCCGGGTTCATGCAGTTCTGGCAGCCGAAGCGGATCTACCGTGAGGCGGAGGCACCGCCGGTATCGGCGCAGCGCTGGTCGCTGAAAGAGGTGCTGCTGGCGTGGTCGCCGTTCTATCTGCTGACCGCCACCATCTTGGTGTGGAGCCTGCCGGCGTTCAAAGGGTTGTTCGCAGCGGGTGGGGCGTTGGCTGGCACGGTGCTGCATCTGCCGATTGGGTTGCTGCACCAGCGGGTGCAGGAGCTGCCGCCGCTGGTGGCCGAGGCGCACACGTTGCCTGCGGTTTGGAATGTGGGGTGGTTGGGGGCGGCGGGCACGGCCATCCTGATTGCGGCGCTGCTGACGGCGGTGTTGTCGCCGAAGCTGGGGCTGCGGTCGGCTGGGCAGGAGCTGGCCCAGGCCGGTCGGGAGATGTGGAAGCCCTTGGCTACGGTGGCGTTGGTGATGGCGGTGGCTTACATCACCAACTATTCCGGGGCGTCGTCCACTATTGGTCTGGCGCTTGCGGAAACCGGTGGGGTGTTCCCGGTGCTGTCGCCGGTGATCGGCTGGATGGGCGTGTTCATTACCGGGTCGGTGGTGAACAGCAATACCTTGTTTGCGCATCTGCAGGCGGTGACGGCAGAGCAGATTGGGGTGGCTCCGGCGCTGCTGGTGGCCGCGAATACCGCAGGCGGGGTGATGGCGAAGCTGGTGTCGCCGCAGTCGATTGCGATTGCGGCCGCGGCGGTGAAGCTGGTGGGGCAGGAGTCTGCGATTCTGCGGTCTACGTTTGCGGCCAGTTTGGGGTTGTTGGCGTATGTGTGTGTGGTGACGTGGGTGCTGTCGATGGTGGCGTCGTGACACGCCATGCGTGTCATCGGGGTGCCGGGTGATGCGATGGACGCGCATGGCGCGTCCCTACCGAGGTGGTCGGTGGTTCAGCCGGGCGAGCCCGGCTCTACGTTGTCGCGGTGCCGGCCGTGTCATGAGGACGCATGCACGCAACGCGTCATCCCGTCCGGAGCGGCGACGATTGATGTCGTTCTGGCTGAGAGTGTTGATCCTGCTTGGCGACGCGCGTTTGCTCGGCTGCTTCGATGCTGCGGAGAGACTCCTCAATCGGGGTCTGGGCGGCCACTGCCGTCGGCATGACGGCTCGAGAATGACCCGGGTTCGACAGGTCACCTTGCACCAGAAACACATTGGCCCCGGCCGGCTTGTCCGCCGTTGGCCCGCTCAGCATTACATGATCTACCGAGTGCAGCCCCCGTTGCTTTGCGAGTGCAAGCAGGCTGGTGGTCATGCGCTCACTGATGGCGTCATAGCTACGGCCGTGCTGAGCGTCGAGTCCGGTGACACCCCGCTGGATCTGCAGATACATCGGGTCGCGTAGATACGCAGGGGAATCAAGCTCAGCCCTGTGACCGTCCGCAAGGGTTATGCCCAGTTGTCCGTTCTGGAAATTCTCAACGACAGTGGGCTGGCGGTTTGCGGCTTCGGTAGCCTGCGTGTCAGTGATGCTGAGGTTGCCCTCAACCAAGCGATAAGCAAAGCGCCCGTCTTCGCTGCGGTAGGTGCCTGCGGGATCGGTTTCAGAGCGCACACCTCCGGTGAGCTGCTGGTTGCCCCAGTGCAGTTCGCCGTGCCCATCCGCGTCCCGAATCGTGTCGCCTCCGCCCACCACATAGGTGTCATGGCCTGTGCCGCCGTCAATGCGGTCGCGTCCGGGGCCGCCTATCAGGACGTCATCGCCCTGGTGACCACGTAGAACATCGTTTCCGCCGTCGCCAATCAGAAGGTCGTTCCGGGAGACTTCCTGGTTGCCGCGCATCCGGCGAGAATCCAGCGTCCCCTGATGTTCTTCGCTCAACTCTTCGCTGGATGAGTTGCTGTGTTCGCGGCGAAGTGCAATATTTCTACGTGTATTGTCAGGGTAGGTCTGCTGGATGTCGTCGCTGTCGCGGAGACTTCGATTTGGATCCAGGAAGATGGCACCTGAGGGATAGCTGTCGTTCCGCAGTTGAGCTGCCAATGTCGGGTGCTGAGCCCGCAGGTCTGCCATTAGCGCGTCACGAGCCGGTGCGAATGCAACTGCTACTGATGGTACGCGACCATACTCGGCCACGAGCTCGGGATAGTCCCTGTTGGCTTGCGCAACGCGATTGCGCGAAGCTTGCGTGCCGTCCAGTGTCTCGCCAAACTGGAGTTCGACAAGCTCAATATCGTCACGATGCAATTCAAGTGTGCGGTAGACAGCTCGGGCCTCGGTCGGAGTGATGTTCTCGCTGTCGTCATAAAGGCCAAATACCTGTGCCTCTGCGAAGCGCCTTTTCCGTAGGCCGCCTTCATTGGAACGAGCATGCGGGTACTGCTCATCGGGCTTGTCACTTCCCCAGCAGTTGTATCTGATCTGGTACCAAGCTTCAGCGCGGTCACCTTGGCGTATGGCTCCCATCACCGGATGCTCGGGCACGGTTCCGTTCGTGGTTCCAGTCAGGTTGCCGGGTCCCCGATTGTATGCAAGCGAAACCACTGCGATCCGCTCGTCAGACAGCGGCATATTCACGCTGTTGGCTGGCACTTCGTATTCCGCCAACGATGCTCTTAGAAGACTGTCTGAGTCTTCAGCGCTGAGTTGCCGTGTAAAGCCCAGTCCAAGGCCGGTCTTCGCACTGGCTGGAGCTGCGTCGATGCGTGCAAGAAGCTGCCATTGTTCTTCACTCAGTTCGAGACCGGAGTCGCGCCAGATTCTGACATTGTTATCACGGTTCAGCGTGAGCCCCCAGCCAATGGTCGCGTTGCCATCACCAACGTCCTGTACCCGTGAATGAAGGCCTTCCGCGCCAACGATCACAAGCCTTAGCTTGCGCTCGTAATCAGCTTGGGTGAGTTCTCTATACTCCATGTTGTGTTCCTTGCATCCTTACGTGATCTAGCGGCATTTACGCGTTTCGGTGGAGTTTGCTCCTTCGTTCGCTTGTGGTGGGGCACGCCGCAGTTCATCATCCAAAGCGATGACTGCGATATCGTTGTTCTCAGCTCTCCTGATATCGTCCACAACCTTCCACTTCAGCCTGTCGCCCAGCAATTCGGCACGGGCCAGGACAATCAAGCCATTTCGGCCGCTCTGTACCGCCAGCACAGCCGTGTTGCCTACTGCTGTGCCGACCAACGTGCCGTCGTCGATCTGACGCAGGTTGACCAAGGCTCCCCCGAAGTCGCCGCACAGTCGGTTGCCTTCCTGCACTACGCTGATGTCAAAGCCGCCGCAGTCCAGCTTGGGATTGGTGCGGTCGCACCACTTTACGTACCAGCTTCCGCTGAAGTCGGCGGTTGCAGCCGTCTTGGGTGTGGAGGCGCAGGCGGAGAGGGCACCTATCCCCAATACGAGGCAGGCGGCCATGGCTGAGTTCTTGATGAAGGTCATTCTGAGATGCGGCATTGGTGATCCTTTCCCATGTGGCTGTGGGCCCGAGCCGCGAGCAATGAAGTGCAGCCTTGGGCAAGTCTACTGAGCCGTCAGGGCGGTGCCTGTAGGAGAAGTCTGGAATTTGGTTCAGCCCGGGAGCGGGGTTACACGCCATGCGTGTCTTCGTGTTGCCCGGGTGATTCGACGGACGCGCATGGCGCGTCCCTACGGTGAAGGTCGGTGGTTCAGCCGGGCAAGCCCGGCTCTACGATCCTGTGATCTGGCGGCAGGTGCGGGTTGTTTGGGGTGACGATGCGGTCCGCTGCAGTACATCGTTCGTTGCAATCACCAGGATGTCGTTGTTATCGGCCTTGCGTATCAGGTCTACTTCTTCCCACTTGAGTGCGTCGCCCTGTAGTTCGGCGCGGATGAGGAGAATGGCACCATTCCGGTTGCTCTGTACTGCTAGTACGGCGGTGGTGCCTACAGCTGCCGATCAACGTGCCGTCGTCGATCTGACGCAGGTTGACCAGGGCTCCGCCGAAGTCGCCGCACAGTCGGTTGCCTTCCTGGACTACGCTGATGTCAAAGCCGCCGCAGTCCAGCTTGGGGTTGGTGCGGTCGCACCACTTTACGTGCCAGTTTCCGCTGAAGTCGGCCGTGGGTGGCGATTCTGGGGTGGAGGCACAGGCGGATAGGGTGCCTGTTCCCAGTGCGAGGCTGGCGGCCATGATTGAGTGCTTGATGAGAGTCGTTCTCAAGTGCGGCATCGGTGGTCCTTTTCCGTGAGGTGCGGCCTTAGGGAGTTTAATGAGCCAACGCGGGGATGCCTGTAGGGGAAGTCTGGGTCTGATTCAACGTGGTGCCCGGGCGATCCGGTGGACGGGCATGGCCCGTCCCTACGGGTGGTCGGTGGTTCAGCCGGGCAAGCCCGGCTCTACGGGGATCCCGGTAGTGACACGCCATGCGTGTCATCGCGGTGCCGGGCGATCCGGTTGTTCAGGTTCCCTGCGGCTTGACCCATTCATGTCTATACAACATCATGCGCGGTCGCTTCGGGCCCCCTGCGGCCCCTGCGCGCACCCCGTGCGACAACGTGTCGCAGCAGAAAAACGGGCATTCTTGCGCCGGATCATTGTCAACGCTCTTCTTAAATGGTGCGTGACGGCATAAAATTATAGGGCTGACATGTACGCCCATCCGGTCTTGGCCGGGGTGGGTGCGCTTGACCTGGCATTCCCTACGCAATTGGATCGACCGATGATTCCGTTGAAAACCCTTGGGCGCTTCCTGCGTCCGGGCCTGCTGTTTGCTTTGTCCGTGTTCCTCACGGGCTGCAACTCGGCCATTCTTGACCCGAAGGGCCAGATCGGCCAGGACGAAAAAACCCTGCTGATCACGGCGACGGTGCTGATGCTGCTGGTCGTTGTGCCGGTCATCATCATGACCCTGGCCTTCGCCTGGAAGTACCGCGCTTCCAACACCAAGGCCCGTTACGAGCCGAAGTGGTCGCATTCCACCGCGATCGAAGTGGTGGTGTGGTCGATCCCCTGCATGATCGTGCTGGTGCTGGCCGTGCTGACCTGGCGCTCCTCGCATGCGCTGGATCCGTACCGTCCGCTGGAATCGGACAAGAAGCCGGTGGTGATTGAAGCCATTTCGCTGGACTGGAAGTGGTTGTTCATCTACCCGGAAGAGAACATCGCGACGGTCAACGAAATCACCTTCCCGGTGAACACCCCGCTGAACTTCAAGATCACGTCCGATTCGGTGATGAATGCCTTCTTCATCCCGCACCTGGGCAGCATGATCTACTCGATGACCCGCATGGAGACCAAGCTCCATCTGATCGCCAACGAGACCGGCGAATTCCCGGGCATGTCCTCGCACTACAGCGGCGCGGGCTTCAGCAAGATGCACTTCACGGCCCACTCGGTCACTGAAGAGCAGTACCAGCAGTGGCTGGCCAAGGTGCGTGCCGAAAGCAGCACCCTGAACAAGGATGCCTTCAACGCCCTGGTGGCCGAGAAGAACCACGACTGGCACCCGGTGACCTACTTCGGTACCACCGAAACCGGTCTGTTCAACTGGGTCGTCGAGAAGCACATGGGCGACAACAACCACTACGGCATGGACCACAAGGCCAAGGGCCACGAGGGTATGTCGCATGGTGACGCCGCCGCTCATGAAGGCCATGAAGGCCACGAAATGCCGGCCGCT
Organism: Pseudomonadota bacterium; assembly: GCA_023439425.1. Lineage (GTDB taxonomy): Bacteria > Pseudomonadota > Gammaproteobacteria > Xanthomonadales > Xanthomonadaceae > Stenotrophomonas. The sequence goes on along the minus strand of JAEXNZ010000551.1, from coordinate 946 downwards.
GAGCACGCCGAACACACTGCAGACGAGCACGCCGCCGCCGGTCACACCGGCCACGCAGGCTCGGGAGAATAAGCATGAATCTGTTGGGTAAACTGACATTCGCTGACATCCCGCACGACCCGATCATCATCACCACGCTGATCGGCGCGGGGATCGGTGGTCTGCTCCTGCTGGCGGTCATCACCAAGTTCAAGCTGTGGGGCTATCTCTGGAAAGAGTGGTTCACCTCGGTCGATCACAAGAAGATCGGCATCATGTACCTCATCGTGGCCTTCGTGATGCTGCTTCGCGGCTTCGCCGACGCCATCATGATGCGTGCCCAGCAGGCCATCGCCGTCAACGGCGCTGAAGGCTTCCTGCCGCCGCACCACTACGACCAGATCTTCACCGCCCACGGCGTGATCATGATCTTCTTCGTGGCGATGCCGCTGATCACCGGCCTGATGAACGTTGTGGTGCCGCTGCAGATCGGCGCACGCGACGTGGCCTTCCCGTTCGTGAACTCGCTGAGCTTCTGGCTGTTCGTGGCCGGTGCTGGCCTGATCATGATCTCGCTGGGCGTCGGTGAGTTCGCACAGACCGGTTGGCTGGCCTTCCCGCCGTTGTCGGGCAAGGAGTACAGCCCAGGGGTCGGTGTCGACTACTACATCTGGGGTCTACAGGTCGCAGGCCTGGGTACCACGCTGAGTGGTATCAACTTCTTCATCACCATCTTGAAGATGCGTACCCCGGGCATGAAGCTGATGCACATGCCGGTGTTCACCTGGACCGCGCTGGTCACCAACGTGCTGATCATCGCTGCTTTCCCGGTGCTGACGGTCACCCTGGTGCTGCTGACCCTGGACCGTTACCTGGGTACGCACTTCTTCACCAATGACGGTGGCGGCAACGCCATGCTGTACATCAACCTGATCTGGATCTGGGGTCACCCGGAGGTGTACATCCT
>JAEXNZ010000541.1 GCA_023439425.1 Pseudomonadota bacterium | reverse complement strand
CCAAGCTGTTGCTGACCGATGTGCGCGAGGCCGTGAGCCAGCTGCGCGACAGCGGGGCGATCGACCTGGCCGCCGCGCTGCGCCCGTTGACCGAGCAGGTGCCCTCGCTGGATATCCACCTGGACATCGAAGAGCCGCTGAGCGTGGAAGATCCTGAACACGCCCACGTGCTGCTGCGCTGCACCCAGGAGATCATCACCAACGCCGTCCGCCATGCCGGGGCCCGCAACCTGTGGATCCAGGTCCGTTGCGAGGAGTCCGGGCAGGTGGTGGTGGAAGCGCATGACGATGGCGTCGGCGCTGACGGTATCGTGGTCGGCAACGGCCTGCGCGGCATGCGTGAACGCCTGCAGCAGTGCGGTGGCGAACTGCAGATTGAAACCCGCCGGGGCCAGGGCTTCCGCCTGCGCGCCTCGGTCCCCGGCGTGCCGGTGCTGATGCTGGCACCCTTTGAAGGAGCGTTGTGATGATTCGCGTCTGCCTGGTCGATGACCAAACCCTGGTGCGGCAGGGAATCCGCTCGCTGCTGGCACTGGATGCCGGGATCGAGGTAGTGGCCGAGGCCGCCGACGGCCGCCAGGCGGTCGACCTGGTCCCCCAGGTGAAGCCGGACGTGGTGCTGATGGACATGCGCATGCCGGTGATGTCCGGGCTGGAGGCGCTGCAGATGCTGTCGCGGCTCAACCAGCTGCCGCCGACCATCATCCTGACCACGTTTGACGACGACCAGCTGGTGCTGGCCGGGCTCAAGGCCGGGGCCAAGGGCTACCTGCTCAAGGACGTGACCCTGGAGCAGCTGGTCGGAGCCATCCGCACCGTGGCCGAAGGCGGCTCGCTGGTGCAGCCGGCGGTGACCCAGCGCCTGCTGTCCGGGCTGGAGCACATGCACAACGAGTTCGTCAGCCTGGACCGCCCGGACCCGCTCACCGACCGTGAAACCGAGATCCTGCGCCTGATGGCCAGCGGTTTCTCCAACAAGGAGATCGCCAATTCGCTGGGCGTGGCCGAGGGCACGATCAAAAACCACGTGTCCAACATTCTGTCCAAGCTCGGCGTGCGCGATCGCACCCGCGCGGTGCTCAAGGCATTCGAGCTCCAGCTTGTCTGAATCGGCCCGGCTCGCCACGGCACATTCCTTGCAGGACAAGGGTTTTGAAGGTCAGTTGGAATTCATTCAGGTCCGGGCGAGGGAAGAAATTCCCCGTCCCCCTACGTGCGGACGCGCGCGATGCGCTATCTTTCCGCTCCTTGTCTGTACAAAACCGCTGCCGGCATGGAAACCGGTGCGCCAATCCTGATCCATAACACCCGCGAAGCCTGCTAGGATTGGCGCTTCGCTTCAATCAACCCGGCCGTGGGATCGGCCCCGGAGACTCCTGAATGACCCGTATTATCGAGTTCCTGATCGCCTTGGGGATCGTGGCTGGCCTGTTCGTCATCATTGGCGTGGCGCTGCCGGGCGAACGCCATATTTCCGAAAGCATCGAGACCAACCGCAAGATGACGATCGTGTTCGACACGGTCAACAGCCTGCGCCGCTTCAAGGACTGGAACCCGCTCGTCCTGCGCGATCCCGCCGTTGAACTGAAGTACTCCGGCCCCGCCGCTGGCGTGGGTGCCCGTCTGGACTACGCCTCCAAGGAAGCGTCGCTGGGCCAGGGCAGCTGGGAAATCACCGAATCCGAACCTGGCAAGCGCGTGGCCATCGCCATCGAAGACGTCAGCAAGGGTCACGACAAGAAGACCAGCTTCACCCTCGAGCCGACCGGCAAGGGTGGCCGCAACGTCAAGATCACCCAGGACTACAGCGTCAAGTACGGCTTCGACCTGTTCGGCCGTTACGCCGGCCTGTACGTCAGCCGTCACATCGGTGACGACCTGAAGCTGGGTCTGTCGCGCATGGCCAACATGCTGGCCACCGTGCCGAACATCGACTACCGCACTGCCGAAGCCCCGTTGACCGATCTGGCCATCGTGGACGTGCCGGCTGAGGACCTGCTGGTGGTGACCGCCGGTAACGTTGACCGCGGCCAGGAAACCATCACCAAGTCGATCAAGGACAACCAGGAGTGGATCAAGCGCGTGATGGAGGCCAACAACCTCGAAGCCGCCGGTCCGTTCCGCATCATCACCACCGACTTCGGCCAGGAAAAGTACGCCTTCGACATCGCCCAGCCGGTGAAGAAGAAGGGTACCGAAGGTGCTTCGGCTGAGCAGCTGACCGTCAAGATCGACGGCGGCGCACCGGTCAAGTACGTGCACGTGGCTCCGCACCGTTCCGCCCATGCTGCCTACACCGGCCACATGGCGGGTCTGGACATCGCCCGTAACGCCCTGCGTGCCTGGGCTGTCACCGGCGGCAACGAAGTCATCGACCGTCCGTACGAAACCTGGAAGGATGGCGTGGACAAGTCGTTCACCGCGGACGGCACCTACGACATCTACTGGGCTGTGAAGTAACCCAGCGGTTGATGCGATGTAACGCATGACCTCAAAACGCGCCGCTCACTGCGGCGCGTTTTTTTTGGCAGAAGGAATTCCACCATGCTCAATCTGGAACGACGCGCGCGCAAACCTTCGCTGCTGGCCTGCCTGGGCGGGCTGCTTGCGGCCACTGCGGTCGGGCTGTCGGCCTACGCCTCGCACGGCATCAGTGACGCACTGGCGCAGTCGCACGTGAGCACTGCGGCGCTGTATGCCTTCGGGCACGGCGTGGCACTGGCGGTGCTGGGCGCAAGCCAGCAGAACCGGGTAGGGCGGTTGGCGTTGTATGTGCTGTTGCTGGGCACGCTGCTGTTCTCCGGCAGCCTGGTCGGTGGCGCGCTGTGGCAGCTGCCAACCTCATTGGCTCCGGTGGGGGGAAGTGCGCTGATCCTGGGCTGGGTGGTGTACGGGCTCAATGCTCTGAGGCGCTGAGCATGCCCCGCTTCCGTCGCGGCTTCGATGTGCAGCAGGCCCATGACTGGCTGGCCCGGCGTGACCGCCGCCTGGGCGCATGGATGAAGCGGCTGGGGCCGATCGAGGCACCGCCGGGGTGGGGAAAGTCATTCGACCCGGTCGATGCGCTGGCCCGGGCGATTCTGTTCCAGCAGCTCAGCGGCAAGGCCGCCTCCACCATTGTGGGCCGCGTGGAAACCGCCATTGGCAGTACCCGCCTGCACGCCGACACCCTGGGGCGGATCGATGACGCCGCGCTGAGAGTGTGTGGGGTATCCGGCAACAAAGCGCTGGCGCTGCGCGACCTGGCCCGCCGCGAGGCCGCCGGTGAGATTCCCGACCTGCGCCGGATGTCGGTGATGGAGCATGACGCCATCATCGAGGCGCTGGTGCCGATCCGCGGCATTGGTCGCTGGACCGTGGAGATGATGCTGATGTTCCGCCTGGGCCGGCCGGACATCCTGCCGATCGATGACCTCGGCGTGCGCAAGGGCGCGCAGCGGGTGGACAAGGCCGAGGTGATGCTGACCCCGAAGGCGCTGGCCGAGCGCGGAGAGAAGTGGGGGCCTTATCGGACCTACGCCAGTCTGTATCTGTGGCGGATCGCGGATTTCAGCGAGGTGCCGAAGGCCGCGACCAACCGGTCGCAGGATTGACGGCATCGGATCTACGTCGCGCGGGGCAGACGAACCACCCGGGATCAACGTCGCACCGCGCAGACGAACCGCGCGGGATCAACGTCGCACCGCGCAGACGAACCGCGCGTAGAGCCACGCCC
>JAEXNZ010000510.1 GCA_023439425.1 Pseudomonadota bacterium | reverse complement strand
CCACGCAGGGCGTGGCTCTACGGTGTTCCATTGTTCGGCACCCTGCCTTCGCGCCGCGCGGCTAGAATGCCCCCATGACCGAATTCATCCCGCCCGGCACCCGTTACCACCCCCTGCCCTCGCCCTTCGCGTTCAAGCGCGGTGGCGAACTGCACGGAGCGCACGTGGCCTATGAAACCTGGGGCACCCTCAACGAACGCGCAGACAACGCGGTGCTGATCGTCACCGGCCTGTCCCCGGACGCCCACGCCGCCGCCAATGCCGACAACCCGGCCCCCGGCTGGTGGGAAGCCATGGTCGGACCGAACAAGCCCATCGACACCGACCGCTGGTTCGTGATCTGCGTGAACTCGCTGGGCAGCTGCAAAGGCTCCACCGGCCCCGCATCGGTCAACCCCGCCACCGGCGAACCGTATCGCCTGAGCTTCCCGGAACTCTCCATCGAGGACGGTGCCCGTGCCGCCGTCGAAGTGGTTCGCGCCCTGGGCGTCAACGAGCTGGCCTGCGTGATCGGCAACTCCATGGGCGGCATGACCGCGCTGGCGCTGCTGCGCCTGCACCCCGGCATAGCGCGCAGCCATATCAACATTTCCGGTAGCGCGCAGGCGTTGCCGTTCTCCATCGCCATCCGCTCGCTGCAGCGCGAGGCGATCCGGCTGGACCCGCAGTGGAATGCGGGGCGCTATACCGAAAGCGAGTACCCGGAATCGGGCATGCGCATGGCGCGCAAGCTGGGCGTCATTACCTACCGTTCCGCACTGGAATGGGACGGTCGTTTTGGCCGCGTGCGGCTGGACTCCGACCAGACCGACGATGATCCGTTTGGCCTGGAATTCCAGGTGGAAAGCTATCTGGAAGGCCACGCGCGCCGCTTCGTGCGTTTCTTCGACCCGAACTGCTATCTGTACCTGAGCCGCTCGATGGACTGGTTCGATCTGGCTGAATATGGCGACGGCGACGTGATGGCCGGGCTGGCGCAGATCAAGGTGGCGAAAGCGCTGGCGATTGGTGCCAATACCGACATTCTGTTCCCGGTGCAGCAGCAACAGCAAATTGCCGATGGGCTGCGTGCCGGCGGTGCGGAGGCCGAGTTCATCGGGTTGGAATCACCGCAGGGGCATGATGCGTTCCTGGTGGATTTCGAGCGGTTTGGACCGGCGGTGGGGCGATTCCTCAACTCTTTGTGATGGTTGGTAACAGGTAGGGTCAGTCGACAGACGACCGCACGTATCGGCGCCACGTTCTGTAACTCATGACCCCGAAATGGAACAACGTACGGCCGGCCGACAACGCGCGCCTCCGCAGTGCCGGTCAAGGTGCCGGCGCGCAACCGGCCCGCCATTCGGGTGCCGTCGCGTCGGGTAATCAGTCCTCGCCCAGCGTGCCGTCCCGCAAGCGGTAGCTGCGCTGCACGATACCCTCGGGTAACTCGTCGTGCGTAATCATCACCAGGCTGCGACCGCCCAGCGCGGCGACCAGGTCGCGCAGCAGCACCTGTGCGGTGTCTACGTCCAGGCCTTCGGTTGGCTCATCGAGCAACAGCAACGGTGATTCGCGCAGCAGCGCACGGGCCAGGGCCAGACGCCGCGCCTGCCCGGCCGACATGGTCGCGCCGTTCTCGCCCACCCACGCGTTCAAGCCGCCAATGCCTTCGGCCCACGCCTTCAACCGGACGTCGGCCAGCACCTGCCATATGCGTTCATCGCTGGCCGCCACATCGCCCAGCCGCAGGTTGTCCGCCACCGTGCCGGCAAACACCGGCGCGTTCTGCGGCAGCCATGCAATCTTCCTGTGCCATTCGGCCTGCGCCACGGAGCGGATATCCACATCACCGTAGCGCACGCTACCGGATTCGGGGTCCCACAACCGCAGCATCAGCGCGGACAGCGTCGTCTTGCCGCTGCCACTGTCACCGCGCAGCGCAATGCGTTCACCCGGGGCGACGCGAAGATTCACGTCCTGCAGGAGCGCCCTGCCCTGCCCCGGCCAGCGGAAGCTGACATCGCGCAGTTCCAGCACCGCCGCGCCGGCTGGCAACGCAACCGGAGCCACCGTGTCGGCCACGCTGGCGTCCTGGTCAACGATGCTTTCCAGCCGCCCCGCCGCCACCCGCCCGCTCAACCACGACTGCCACGCCAGCCCGATGCCGGCCCACAGTTCGATCAGCGCCACGGTGAGAAACACCAGCGCAGCCGCATAGGCCGCGTCCACCGCACCGCGTTCAAATGCGTGCAGCGCCAACCAGATCATTGCCACCAGCCCGATCGACGCGCACAACCCATGCAGCGCATTGCCGGCCACCAGCCGCCAACGTCGCCGGCGGTCCCGCGAGCGCAACTGCTTGGCCGCCACGTTGACCCGCTGCTGCCAGTGGTCACGTGCGTACAGCGCGGTCAGGTCGGCCGCGCCTTCCAACCCTTCGAATGCCTGCGTGCGCAACTGCGCACGGTGCAGCGCGCGGTCGCGCTCGTGCGCGCCGGCACCGCGCACGGTGAACCACGGCACGCCCAGTCCGATCACCAGTGCCAGCACCGCCAGCAGCAGCGCGGCCGGCGGGTAGATCAGCAACGCCGAGCCGACTGCTGCAAGCGATACACCACCCAGCGCGATCAACGGACCAATGGCGCGCACCAGCAGGCCATCCACCTCATTGATATCGCTCAGCAGCCGCGCCAGCAACTCGCCGGTACGCACGCCGGCCAGCTTGGCCGGGGCCAGCGGCAATGCGCGGCGGAAGAACCATACCCGAAGATCACGCGCAATGCGCAGGGTGACATCGTGGCCGACCAGCTTTTCGAAGTAGCGCGACGCGATGCGCGCCATGGTCAGGCCGCGGATACCCGCAGAAGGCGAGAAGAAGTTGAAACCACTGCCCAGCCCAGCCGCACCTGCCAACGCGGCGGCGGTGAGGAAGCCACCGGACAGCCCCAGCAATGCGGTGCCAGCCAGCATGGTGGTCCACAGCAGCAGCACGGTCAGCAGCAGACGGCCGCGATGGCGGGTGAACACCTGCTTCAGCCCATCGGTACGCGAAGCACTCATGCCTGCACCTCCCGCTTCGGCGCGGCCAACGTGGTCAGCTCCAGGCGCGTATCCGCCCAGCGCATCGCCACCTCGCTGTGCGTGGCGATCACCACGCTGCGGTCGCGGGCGAACGCGGCCAGCGTCTGCAGCAGGGCCGCTTCGGTGTCCGGCTCGAGGAATGCGGTGGGCTCATCCAATAGCAGAAGTTGCGGGTCACGCAGCAGCAATCGGGCCAAGCCGATGCGCCGCGCCTCACCACCGGAAAGCCCGAAGCCTCTCTCACCAATAACCGTGTCCAGCCCTTCGGGCAGCGCGTGCGCGAAGCGCATCACCTGCGCCGCTTCTGCCACCGCCAGCAGGCGCGCGTCCGTGGCACCCGGATCGGCCAGCCGCAGATTGTCGGCAATGCTGCCGTGGAACAGATACGGCCGCTGCCCGGCGTAGCCAACCTCCAGCCCGGGACGCAGCACGATGCTGCCGCCTTCCGGTGGCAGCCAACCGGCCAGCGCTTCCAGCAACGTGCTCTTTCCACTGCCACTCGGCCCGACCAGGGCCAGCCGTTGGCCCGCCTCGATCTGGAAGGACAGCTGCTCAATCACGTTGTGCGGTGCGCCGAGCGGACGCAGCACCAGGTCACGCACCACTACCGGCGGCGCATGCTGCACCACCAGTTCCGGGGCGAGCGGGGTTGCAGGAACATCCGCCTTGGCCGCCGCCTCGGGCAGCTCACCCAGCAGCCTTTCCACTTCCGCTGCTGCCGCCAGCGCATTCGCACGATCGTGATAATGCGCGGCCAAACGACGCAGCGGCGCATAGAACTCCGGAGCCAGCAGCAGGCAGAACATGCCCGCGCCCAGTGTTGGCACTGTGGCGTGCAGCGACATCAGGCCGAGATAGCTCAGGCCCAGATACAGCGCCACCATCGCCACACTGACCGAGGCGAAGAACTCCAGCACGGTGGACGACAGGAAGGCGATACGCAGCACTTTCATGGTGCGCTCGCGCACGCCTTCAGCGGCAGCGGCCACGCCGTCCAGTTCGGCCTCACCCCGCCCATACAGCCGCAGCAGGCCCAGGCCCTTGATGCGGTCGGCAAAATGCCCGCTCATCCGCGCCAGCTCGCCCAGTTGGGCGCGCCCGGCCGCTTCCGCGCCCCAGCCCACCAGCATCATGAAGAACGGCACCAGCGGCGCGGTGCATACAAGTATGAGTGCGACCACCCAGTCCACGTAGGCCACGGCGACTGCGATCAGCAGCGGCACCACCACCACTTCAATGCGCACCGGCTGGTAGCCGGAGTAGTAGTTTTCCACCGCATCGGCGTGGGCCAGCATCAGTTCGCCCAGTTCACCCGTGCGCTGCTGGCGCAGCCACAGCGGACCCAGCCCCATCAGCCGCGTGTAGACCCGCTCGCGCAGGGTCAGCCGGGCGGCGTCGGCCACGTCACCAGCGGCGGCCTGGGTGGCGCTGGCCAGCAGCGCGCGTACCGCCAACACGGCCAGCAAGCCCAGCAGCACCGGTGTGGAATCGGCCAACGGGCGGTGTTCCACCAATACGGCCTGGATCAGCCAGGCAATGGCGGCGGCCTGGCCGATCAACAGCGCCCCGGACGTACAGATGCACAGAGCGGCCAGCCGTTGGCGGCCCCGAACTGTGACGGCAAGCCCATTCAGCCATGCCAGACGCTGGCGGCGCAGGGTGGACGTCTCGATGGGGGGCGCTTCGGGGGGTATGCTCAAAGTGGATCACTGGCGGCCATCGGGGCAATGCCAGACATTGTAATAGGGTCTGGCGCAAGCTCCCGGTGCGGCACGCGGTCGCAGGGGGAGGTATACCTTCGCGCTCCCTGAATGCCGCTTCATTGATCTGAATCAAGGCTCGTAGAAGTTGCCGGTCACAGAATTCATCCCGTAGACCCCTTCCCGCCACCCCAAAACGGCAAAACCCCCCAACGAGGTAGCCAGGCCATGATTGATTCGACAGTCGTAGAGCTGTCGCGGCTGCAATTTGCTTTGACCGCGATGTATCACTTCCTTTTTGTTCCCCTCACGCTTGGCCTGTCCTTCATGGGGGCCATCATGGAAAGCGTGTACGTCA
>JAEXNZ010000496.1 GCA_023439425.1 Pseudomonadota bacterium | reverse complement strand
CGCAACGTGGTGGTGATCAAGCGCGGCAAGGGCACCGGCTTTGCCGGCATCGAGAATGCGCTGTTCTACGCGGACAACGCGCGGATGCTGTATGGCGACGGGGCAGGGGCGGCGAGTGCGCTGGTGAGCGAGCTGAAAGCCCTTGATGGCGGGCATTGAGGTGATCGGGCCGGGTCACGACCGTTGGTCGTGACGTGGCTTCACCGCGCGACAAACCACCCGACAACCAGCGCCACCCCTAACCACACCATCTCGGCCGCACCATTGGCCAGCTGCGCCAGGGTCCAGGCCATATGTGGCCCCATCCGCAACGCTGAATCCCACGGGGCCAGCCCCAGCGAGGCTCCGACATACGACGAGGCGATCGCCCAGTTGGCAATCACAGCCACCAGCAGCGTTCCCGCCAGGGTCAGACCCACCCGCAGCATCGGACGCCGGAGCGCCCCCAGGCGCAGCATGAACGCCAGCTCCACCGCGGCGAAAATGGCCATCCAGCCGGCCTGGCGGCCACTGGCCAGGGCCACGAACCACCACACCATCACTGCAGCTACCAGTGCGATCAGCAACATCAGGGGCCAGAGCCAGTTCACGGAGCGGGCAGAAACAGACGTGGTCGACATGCAATCTTCCTGTGAATGGCTACAGGATACCGGCTTGCGCCGTGACCGGCGCGGGAGCACCCACTGGGCTAAAATGGTCACCTTGAGCGGCCCCGTCCGCAGCCCCATATCGAACGCATGTATTCCCGTAGCAGCGAACCTGTCCACTTCGAACGCGACTGCGAGGCCGTGATGGTCCCGCAGGGCGAAACGGTCACCTTGCCGGCTGGCAGCTATGGGTACATCACCCAGGCGCTGGGGGGCAGCTATACCGTGTTTGTCGAAGGCAATCTGTTCCGCATCGCCGGCAAGGACGGTGACGCGATCGGCAAGGAGGCTCCGGCCCCGCTGGAACTGCCGGCCGACGCCTCTGACGAAGAGGTGGAAAAGCTGGTGTGGCAACAGCTGCGCACCTGCTTCGACCCGGAAATTCCGTTCAACATCGTCGACCTCGGCCTGGTCTATGAAGTGGACCTCAAGCACCTGGACGATGGCCAGCGCGAGGTGGACGTCAAAATGACCTTGACCGCCCCCGGTTGCGGCATGGGCGACATCCTGGTCGATGACGTGCGCAGCAAGCTGGAAATGATCCCGACCATCGCCGAGGCGGACGTCGAGCTGGTGTTCGACCCGCCGTGGGGCAAACATATGATGTCCGAGGCCGCCCGCCTCGAAACCGGCATGCTGTAACCGCCGAACGCACTTCCGTAGAGCCGGGCTTGCACGGCTGCCGCACCCGTAGAGCCGGGCTTGCCCGGCTGCCGTCCCCGTAGAGCCGGGCTCGCCCGGCTATCGCCCAGAACAGGAAATTCCCGGTGTCCCAGTCCAATCCCAGCTTCGCCGTCACCCGTTCGGACCACCCGCGCAGCGCCGAGCAGCGCGCCCAGATCCTGGAGAAGCCGGGCTTCGGCCTGCATTTCACCGACCACATGGTGGAAGTCCGCTGGGACAAGGACACCGGCTGGCACAACGCCAACGTGCGCGCCTACGGCCCGCTGCAGCTGGACCCGGCGGCCGCGGTGCTGCACTACGGCCAGGAAATCTTCGAAGGCATCAAGGCCTACCGTCACGCCGACGGCTCGATCTGGACCTTCCGTCCGGATGCCAACGGCCGCCGCCTGCAGCGTTCGGCGCAGCGCCTGGCGCTGCCGGAGCTGCCGGTGGAGATCTTCGTGGAATCGCTGAAGCAGCTGATCGCGGTGGACGCAGACTGGGTGCCGTCGGCCGATGAGTCGAGCCTGTACTTCCGTCCGTTCATGATCGGCGACGAAGCCTTCCTGGGCGTGCGCGGTGCGCACAAGGCAGGCTACTACGTGATCGCCAGCCCGGCCGGCCCGTACTTCGCCAAGGGCGTGGCCCCGGTGTCGATCTGGCTGTCGACCGAGTACGCGCGCGCGGCCAAGGGCGGCACCGGTGCGGCCAAGTGTGGCGGCAACTATGCCGCGTCGCTGCTGCCGCAGCAGAAGGCGCAGGCACAGGGCTGTTCGCAGGTGCTGTTCCTGGACCCGGTGGAAGGCAAGTACCTGGAAGAGCTGGGCGGCATGAACGTGTTCCTGGTCTACAAGGACGGCACCCTGGTGACCCCGGCGCTGTCGGGCAGCATTCTGGAAGGCATCACCCGTGAAAGCATCCTGCAGCTGGCCCGCGACCGTGGCATGAAGGTCGAAGAGCGCAAGGTGACCATTGACGAGTGGAAGGACGGCGTGGCGTCGGGCGAGATCGCCGAAGTGTTCGCCTGCGGCACCGCCGCGGTGGTGACCCCGATCGGCCAGCTGAAGGGCGAGGGCTTCTCGGTGGGCGACATCAACGCCCCGGCCGGCGAAGTGACCATGTCGCTGCGCAAGGAACTCACCGACATCCAGTACGGCCGCCTGCCGGACCGCCACAACTGGCTGGTCCGCCTGGACGCGTAAGCCGCGCCCTGGCAGCATTCCTCGAAAAGCCCGCCTGCAATCAGGCGGGCTTTTTTGTTTGGATTCCGTAGAGCCACGCCCTGCGTGGCTGCTGCCGGATTCGTGCGAACAGCCGGTGTTCACGGCATCCCTGGGTTGGCGGGTCGGGATGGGCGTTCCGGGGGACGGCGCAAGTACGTCC
>JAEXNZ010000489.1 GCA_023439425.1 Pseudomonadota bacterium | reverse complement strand
CACCCGATGTCCGACGTCATCATCACCGACAAGCAGCTGTCCTCGTCCGCCTTCAGCGCCGTCATCAACGCGCCGATCGAACAGGTGGACATTGCCGACTGGCTGTTCAACCTGCCTGAAGCCGAATACCAACGCTGCTGCCCGCCGGACCACATTTCGGCCGGCACCACCAGCACCGACGACGGCAAGCGCATGTCGATCAACGTCGAAATGATCGGCAAGACCTTGATGGTCCAGCACTACGTGGCAGAGGTCGCCACGCCCAGCCTGTGCCGCATGGTGTCCACGTCCGATGCATTCACCCCCAATGGCCGCACCCGCGTGCAGGTGATCTGGACGCTGAGCGTGAAGAAGATCGACGCCAACACCTGCGAATACACCAACAGCGTGGTGGCCCACCCGACCCAGGAGTTCCTGGACTTCATCGCCGTGCACGGCACCCCGTTCGAAGACGCGGCTGCTGCACGCCAGCGCGATGGCGGCGACCACAACAGCCGTGAAACCCCGTTGTTCGCCGCCAGCATCGAGCGCCGCGCACTCGCACGAAGCGTGGCCGGCGCTGCCTGATCCACGGTCATGTCACAACCGCTCACACTGCCGCAGCGGCCACTCCTCGCGTTCAGTCCGACCGGCATCGTCGAACTGCTCCGGCGCTGTCGGCCCTTCGCCGGGCCGGCACTGCTGGTCAGCGTCGGCTACATGGACCCGGGCAACTGGGCCACCGACCTGCAGGCCGGCGCGCTGTACCACTACGACCTGCTGTGGGTGGTAGTTCTGGCCAGCGCGATGGCGATGGTGCTGCAGCTGCTGGCGGCGCGGCTGGGCATGGTGTCCGGACGCGACCTGGCCCAGGCCTGTCGCGAGAATTACCCGGCATGGTGTGCAATTCCGTTGTGGCTTCTGTGCGAGATCGCCATCGGTGCCTGCGACCTGGCCGAAGTGCTGGGCTCCGCAGTGGCGATCAACCTGCTGTTCGGCACGCCGCTGATGATGGCGGTGCTGATGACCGCTGGCGATGTGTTCCTGCTGCTTCTGCTGCAACGTCATGGCATGCGCGCGATCGAAGCCGTGGTGCTGTTGCTGGTAACCACCATTGCTGGCGCATTCTTCATGGAGCTGTTCGTACTGCCGGCCACGCGGCCGGACCTGCTGGAGCTGGGCAGGGCTGTGGTGCACCCCACCCTGTCCAACGCCGGCATGGCCAGCATTGCGGTGGCCATCATCGGTGCCACCGTGATGCCGCACAACCTGTACCTGCATTCGGCCCTGGTCAGCGGGGATCCACAGACGGCCGCACCGCGTCCGGCTGCACTGAAGCGGGCACTGCGGATGAGCACGTGGGCCACCGTGGTGTCACTGAGCCTGGCCTGCCTGGTCAACGCCGCCATCCTGGTGCTGGCCGCACAGGTATTTCATGGGCAACAGCAGATCAGCGTCGGTGCTCAGCACTACGCGCTGGGCGACCAGACCGACTGGATTCAACTGGCCTACCTGACCTTCACGCCTGTGGTCGGTTCTGCACTGGCCAGCGCACTGTTTGCCATTGCCCTGCTGGCATCCGGTCAATCCAGCACGTTGACTGGAACCCTGGCCGGCCAGGTGGTGATGGAAGGGTTCACCCACTGGCACCTTGATCCCTGGAAGCGCCGCATGGTCACGCGTGGCCTGGCCATCGCACCGGCGGTGGTGATCATCAGCCTGCGCGGCGACAGCAGCGTCAATGACCTGCTGATCCTGAGCCAGGTGGTTCTCGCCCTGCAGTTGCCGTTCGCCATGTTTCCGCTGCTGCACTTCGTCAGCACCCGCCGCCACACGGGGGCTTTGCCGACGCCGCGCCTGCTGCTGGCACTGGGCTGGCTCGAGTTCACCCATGATTCGATGCATTCGACTGTGGACCGGTGCCGACGGCCACTCCCATTTTGAAGAGGGTCACCTGCAGCTTGGCCCAGGCCAGCACGGCAAGGCCTCCGGCCTGCCGATCGCCGCACTGGAACTCTCGTTCCAGGAAACACCATCCCCGGCATCCGGCGACTGGCACCAGGACCCGATTCCGCAGTTTGTGCTGACGCTCTCCGGCACGGTCGAGTTCGAAGTGCACTCAGGCGCAACCTTCATCATCCAGCCCGGAGATGTGCTGATCGCGCAGGACCACAGTGGCAGTGGTCACCGTTGGCGGCTGCTGGACGACGCGCCGTGGCGACGCGCCTACGTCATCTACAGCACCAATGCGACGCTGCACTTCGTCGGCGCGGGAGAACAGTCATGAACCGTCTCGCCGATGACTCCTTCGATGTCGTGCTGGTGGGTGCGGGCATCATGAGCGCGACCACCGCCACGTTGCTGCAACTGCTGGCACCCCAGCTGCGCATCGCCGTGGTCGAGCGACTGCAGGACTGTGCGCAGGAAAGCTCGATGGCCTGGAACAACGCGGGCACGGGCCATGCCGCCAACTGCGAGCTCAACTACACCCCGCAGCGCGACGATGGCTCGGTGGACATCGACGAAGCCTTGAAGGTGAACACCGAGTTCGATGTGTCGCGCGAACTGTGGACCTACCTGGTGCAGCACGGCACGATCACCGACCCACGCACCTTCCTGCACCCCTGCCCGCACATCAGCTTCGTCACCGGCCTGGAAAATGTCGCTTTCCTGCGCATGCGCTTCGAGGCCATGCAGCGGCATCACTGCTATCGCGGCATGGAGTACAGCGAGGACCCTGCAGTGATCGCACAGTGGGCGCCGCTGGTAATGGAGGGGCGTGACCCGATCCAAACGGTTGCCGCCACGCGCATGGTCAGCGGGACCGATGTCGATTACGGAGCCCTGACCCATCAGTTGATGGCGGGGCTGCAGCACCGCGGCGCAGAACTGCGTTATGACACCGAAGTGATCGACCTTACCCGGACGGACGATGGCTGGCAGCTGACAGCACGCGACGATGCGGGCCATGACGGCACTATTCGCGGCCGCTTCGTGTTTCTTGGGGCAGGCGGCGCTTCGTTGAAGCTACTGCAGAAGTCCAACATTCCCGAGGGTCGAGGCTATGCAGGGTTCCCCGTCAGCGGCGTCTGGCTGCGTTGTGATGCGCCGGAGCTGGCCGCACGCCACACCGCCAAGGTCTATAGCAAGGCCGCATCGGGTTCGCCGCCGATGTCGGTACCCCATCTGGATCTGCGCATGGTGGACGGCAAGGCCTCGCTGCTGTTCGGACCCTACGCAGGCGTTTCCACCCGGCTGCTGAAGCATGGTTCGGCGCTGGACCTGTTTGACACCCTGTCGGCCGACAATCTTCTGCCGATGCTGGACGTGGCCGGGCACAACCTGCGGCTGGAGGAGTATCTGCTCGGCCAGGTACTCCAGTCCCATCATGCGCAGTTCAAGGTGCTGCAGCAGCTGTTTCCCCAGGCGCGCCCTGAGGACTGGCGGCTGGAAGTGGCTGGGCAACGCGTCCAGATCATCAAGCCTAATCCGACCGGCTACGGCGGCGCATTGAGGTTTGGCACCGAACTGGTGGCGGCAGAAGACAAAAGCCTGGTGGCGCTGCTGGGCGCTTCGCCCGGTGCGTCGACCGCTGCCGCCATAGCGGTGGAGGTGCTGCGGACCTGTTTCACCGAACAGCTGACCGAGCAGGCCTGGCTGCCGCAACTGCGCGCGATCCTGCCCAGCTATGGCATTGACCTGCGCGAGGATGCGCAGGCCTGTCAGGCCAGCCGGTCTGCCACGGCATCGGTGCTGGGCATTGCCGAACCGCATGGGCCCGTGGTCGAGCTCAACGACCGGTAAACAGGCTTCGTATGCGACTGCAGAGCGGATGCAGCACCCAGGTGTCAAACGCCGCCCAATGCTGGCGAAACTGGATGACCAGCAGCAGCACGACCACATCGATGCCGATCATATCGACCAGCAGAATCCCGGACAGCAGTTCGGGATTCCGCA
>JAEXNZ010000432.1 GCA_023439425.1 Pseudomonadota bacterium | reverse complement strand
AACCCCACCCCGGTAGTGCGGGCCGCTGGCGGGCACTCCCATCATCCCTTGGCAGCAAACGTGCCATGGAACCCCAGCGGCACCGCATACGGCAGCCATGCCTGCGCCAGCGGGCCTTCATCAATCCGCCGCGCATCCAGCACCGCAATACCGCTGCGCTGATTGGCCGAATCCAGCAGCGTGCCCACCAGCCAGCCATCGTCGGCCTTGCGGCTGCCCGGGCGCGGCACGAACACATGCTCCTCGGCCAGGATATCGGTGCCGTAACGCCACACCTGGCGACGGCCGCGATCCACATCAAACCCGGCCACGCCATTGAAGTACGGCGCGCTGTGCTCGCCCTGGATCACCGGGGTGTAGAGGCGAGCGCCCTTATCACCCACGGTGCGGCTGTCGAACATCGGGAACTCGATGCCGCGGATACCGGTCTCCTCCCAGCGCGCGGTGCCGCTGCGCAGGTCCAGATGCAGCTCAAGCAGGCTCGCGTCTGAGTTGGCGGCATGCGCGGCGTCGCCTTCCATCGCCGCCTTCATCGGTGAACGCGCTTCGTCGATGTCGTCATGCCGCACGGTGCGCATCACGATGCGGCCGTTCTTCTCGTAGGCATCGCCGAAGTGATAGGCCGCAGTGAACGTCGCCTCGAACCAGCGCGCGGTGTCCGGTGCCGACTTGGGCACCACGGCAATGCGGCACGGTCGCTGCGGGGCGAACTGCATGCGTTCGAAGAACGCGCCACCGCCTTCCTTGCGATCAAACGGCATCAGCATGAGCACCAGGTGCGAGTCCGTCATCGCGAAGGCGTGCATGTAGCCCAGGAACGGCGTGTCGACCACGCTGGCGGAGCGCAGCTGACCGTCCGCGCCGATATGCCACACCAGCAGCCCGGTGCCGCCCAGCAGCGAAATGCTGCCGAAGTTCCACACGCTGCCATCGCGGTCCACCAGCGGGTGCGCCGAGAAGGGGATCGAAGCCAGGTCCGAGCGCCAGGTGGTGGCACCGATTGTAGTCAACTCCTCCGGGTCCATCTCAAACGCAGACCCGGCCTCGCACAGTGCGAAGAGCCTGCCATTGACCACCATCACCGAGGTGTTGGCGGCGTTGGCGTCGTCGTTGTTGCGCACGGCCTGGCGATTCGGCACGTCGGTGCCCGCCGCCGGGTACAGGAAGCGCCCGGCCTTCTGCTCACGGGTGAACTTGGGTGTCTGCACCATCTGGCCGCGATGGGTGAGCGTGCCGTTACCGTTGAACTGCCAGCCGTGCACCATGCCGTCGCCGTCGAACCAATGGTCGTAACGGAAGCCGTTGCGCTCCTTCCACGCCGGGCCATTGCGGTACAGCGTGCCGGCGAACCCCGCCGGCAGGCGGCCCTGCAGGTCCACCGTGGCCGGCCCCAGGCTTTCGCTGGTCACACTGCGCCAGCCGGTCAGCCAGGGGTGCTGGTCACGGGCAGCGGCGAAGGCGGCGGCATCACCGGCCAGTGCCGGCGCGGCGCGCAGGGCCACGCCGCCGATGGCGGCGGTGGTGGCAACAGACAGCAGCGACTGCAGGAAGCGGCGACGGTCCATGATGCGAGCCTCAGCGCAGGATGACGGAGATGGTGGAGCCTTCCGCCGGTACGTGCACCCGCGCCTCTTCGAAGGTCGGCTTGCGCATCAGCTGCGGGTTGTTGCTGAAACCGTAGCCCTCCACCGGAATGCCCAGCATGTTGGTATCCAGCTTGCCGTTGTCGTTCTGGTCGTGGGTCACCAGCACCGCGTAGTCACCTGCAGGCAGGTTCTTGAACACCAGGTGCACCTTGTCCGCCTCGGCCTTGAGCGACTGTGCCTGCACCGGCTTGGCCTGGTTGTTCCAGCCGGCCGGGCCGTCCACCACCGCCACGTGCAGGGTGCCGGTGTGAGTGAACACGTCCTGCAGATCCACCTGCAGGTCGCCGGCGGAGGCCGAGGTCGCTACCAGCAGGCAGGCGTAGGGGAGGCAGTTGAACAGGGTGCGGACCATGGCGCGGACTCCGGTTGGGTGTGTTGAGCCAGTCTGCGCGGCAGGGCCGGCCCAACCCATGCCCAGTGGTCATCGATCCGCAGTGCCAGAAGTCACTTTCTGCCCGGACCCCATTGCCGAACCGGGCGACGGGCGGGCAGCATGCGGCCATGTCCACTTTCCTGCGCAACCTGATCAGCCCCCTCAGCCTGGCCGGCCTGCTGACCATCGTGGCCGTCGGGCTTTCGCTGGGCGTGGCCACACAGGGCGAGCAGACCCTGCGCTGGGCCGCGCTGGGCGTGTTCATGGTGCTGTTCGTCATCTACGACCACCTGCCCGTTCGCTCGCGCTGGCGGCTGGTCAGCGATGTGCTGCTGGCACTGACCGCGCTGGCCCTGGTGTGGCTGGAACCGCGTGTGGGCACCCTGCCGGTGCTGCTGGTGGTACTGATCGCCCACCTTGCCGAGCATTGGCCGGCACGCACCGTGCTGCTGTCGGCGCTGGCGGTCAACGTATGTCTGTACTTAGCCTTGCGTACCGGCGGGGCCAATCATCCCTTCCTGGTCACCACCATCTATGCCGGCTTCCAGGCGTTCGCGGCACTTACTGCGCATTACGCCCGCAGCTCCGAGCTGGCTCGCGAGGCCTTGGCCCGGGTCAACGCCGACCTGCTCGCCACCCGCGCCCTGCTCGCCGACAGCGCACGCGATGCCGAGCGCCTGCGGCTGGCCCGCGAACTGCATGATGTGGCCGGGCACAAGCTCACCGCCATGCGCCTGAACCTGCGCGCCCTGGCCAGTGACGCCAGCCCGGCCACGCGCGAGCGCGTGCAGCTGGTGGAGCAGCTGTCGGCGGAACTGCTCGGTGACATCCGTCAGGTGGTGCAGAGCATGCGCGACGAGCGCGGGCTGGACCTCGCCACCGCGTTGCAGGCACTGGCCACTCCGTTCCCGCGCCCGGATCTGCGCGTGCATATCGGCGAGCAGGTGCGCATTGCCAACCCACTGGTCGCCGACGCCGTACTGCGACTGGTGCAGGAGGCCCTGACCAATGCCGCCCGCCATGGCGATGCGGATACCGTATGGTTGAACATCGACAAGGAAGAGCACAGCGTGCGTATCGACATCCGCGACGACGGCCAACGCGCCGAGCGCATCCGCGAGGGCAATGGCATCACCGGCATGCGTGAGCGGCTGGCTGCCGTACATGGGGAGCTGGAGCTGGCGCGCACCGATGCCGGTGGCATGCACCTGACCGCGCGGTTGCCGGCATGAACGCGGTGCCCGCCCTGCGCGTGGCCTTGGCTGATGACCAGGCCTTGGTTCGCGCTGGGTTGCGCGCCCTGTTGCAGGGACTGGGCATCGAGGTGGTGCTGGAGGCGGATGACGGCCAGGGACTGCTGGATGGCCTGGCGGGGCAGAAAGTGGATGTGGTGCTGAGCGATGTGCGCATGCCCGGCGTGGATGGCATTGCCGCGACACGGCAGCTACGCGCCCGTGGCGACACCACGCCGTTGCTGCTGCTGACCACCTTTGATGAGAGCGAGCTGCTGCTGCAGGCGAGCGAGGCCGGTGCGCAGGGCTTCATGCTCAAGGATGCCGCGCCGGAGGATCTGCACGAGGCGATTCTGAAAGTGGCCGGTGGGGAGACCCTGCTGTTGCCGGTGAGCACCGACCCGGTGCGGGCACGCTATCGCTTTCACGCCGAGGCCCCCCCCAGCGACACGTTCGGCGAGAAGGAAGTGGCGATCCTGCGGCTGCTGGCCGGCGGGTACTCCAACAAGGAGATTGCGCGCACGCTGTTTCTGGCCGAAGGCACGGTGAAGAACTATGTGTCTACCATTCTGGACAAGCTGGGCACGCGGGATCGCACGCGGGCGGTGTTGAAGGCGATCACGTTGCGGATCATTTGAGACGCGCTGACCTGGCGTCGAGTCGCAGGCCCTGTTGGAATTGTTGGAACTGTGGGAACTATTGGACCTGCGGGAACCTTGGAATCGGTAGGGTCGGACGACAGTCGACCGCCGATGACGGTGATCTGCACGGTAACGCATGACCATTGAACGGAGAGGCGTTTCTTCGTTTGGTAGTCATGCGTTACCGGGCGTTGGCAATTCCACGGCGGTCGTCTATCGACCGACCCTACCGCAGTGTCGGTGTCGGTGTCGGTGTCAACGTCGGTGTCGGTGTGAATATCAGTGCGAGTGTCGGTGTCGGTGTCGGTGTCGATCTCAGCATCAGTGCAGCGCGGTGCCGGTATCAGCGCATCCCAGCGTCAGCGTTGCCTGCAGTCCGCCGCCATCGCGATTGGACAATCGAAGCCGCCCACCCAGGGCCTGCGCCAACTGCTGTGCAATCGCCAGCCCCAGCCCAGTTCCGCCCGTATCGCGACTACGCGAAGGTTCCAATCGGGTGAACGGCTGCAGCACCTGTTCAAGCTGGTCTTCAGGGATACCCGGACCCCGATCAAGCACATCTACGTGCACGACTCCACCCTCCACCCGCAGCCGGGTCTCCACCGCACCTGCATAGGCAAGCGCGTTGTCGATCAGATTCTGCAGCACCCGCCGCAGCACTGGCGGATGGATGTCACGCAACGCGCTCTCTGACGCCTGCAGGTGTACGTCACGCCCGGCATCCTGATAGTCATCTACCAGGCTCTGCAGAAACGCGCGCAGATCCAGGCGCACCGGCGCGTCCAACGCAATGCTGGCACCGCGCGCATAGTTCAGCCCATCGCGGACCAGTTGGCTGACCTGGTCGATATCGCGCATCAGCTTGTCCTGCGTATCGCCTTCATCCATCGCCTCCACGCGCAGGCGCATGCGGGTGAGCGGCGTCTGCAGATCATGCGAGATGGCCGCCAGCAGCTGGGTGCGTTCGGACACGTGCGCGGCGACACGCGTCCGTAGGGCATTCAACGCCTGCGCCGCCTGCATGACTTCGGTCGGACCGCGCTCCGGCAGCGCTGCGCCTCGGCCGGCCGGGTCCATCTGCCCGGCCGCCGAGGCCAGGCGTGCCAGCGGCCGCGTTGCCAGTCGCACCGCTGCCGCCACACATACCAGCAACAACAGCACCTGCAGTACCAACACCCACGGCAGCCAGGTGGCTACCGGCATCAACGACGGCGTGACCTCGATGGTGAGCAGGCTGCCATCACGCAGACTCAGCTCCACCTCATAACGTTCGGGTGCCCGTGACACCGCGCGAGGCCGCAGTTCGTACTCGCGCCCAAGCGCATCGTGGATCAAGGCGGTCACCTGACGCGCGCGCGCGCCATTCAACTCGGTTCCCGCCTGCGCCGGGCGCAGCAGATAGCGGTAGGTGCGTCGCTCCAGACGGGGAATCCACGCGGCGCGCTCGGCCGCAGGCAAGCGCTCCAGCAGCGCCACACTCACCGGCACGTCCTCATACAGGTTGCGCAGCATCATGCTGCGCGTGGCATCCATGCGTTCCTGGAACAGCAGCGCAAAAGACAGCGCATGCGCCAACAGCAGCCCGACGCCCAGAATCAGCAGCAGCCGCATCCACAAGGTGCGCGGCAGCAGATGCCAGGGTCGGGCCGGCGTGCTCATGCGCCCTCGCCGATCAGCACCACTGGCTGACTGAACACATAGCCTTCGCTGCGCACCGTCTTGATGTAGGTCTGCTCACGCGCGCCATCGCCCAGCCGCTGACGCAGCCGGCTGACCAGCAGGTCGATGGAGCGGTCGAACACCTCTGCGTCGCGCCCTTGGGTGAGGTTGAGCAACTGGTCGCGGCTGAGCACCTGTTGTGGGTGGTCGATGAACACCCGCAACAGGCGGAACTCGGCCCCGCTCAGCGGATACGCGGTATCGGCGGTGTCCAGCAGGTGGCGCGCGGTGGTGTCCAGCCGCCAGTCGCCGAAGCCGATCAACCGGCTCGCTTCGGAAACCTGCAGGTTGGGCGGCAGCATGCGCGTACGACGCAGCACGGCGTTGATGCGCGCCAGCAGCTCCCTCGAGGAAAACGGTTTGGTGAGGTAGTCGTCCGCACCCATTTCCAGGCCGATGATGCGATCGGTTTCATCGTCACGCGCGGTCAGCAGCAGCACCGGTATCGCACGGTGCCGGCCGACGCGAAGATTGCGGCACAACGACAGGCCATCCTCGCCCGGCATCATCACGTCCAGCACCACCAGGTCGATATCGCTGGTGTCCAGCGTGGCCTTCATCTCGCGCCCGTCGGCCGCGAGGCTGACCCGCAGCCCATTTCGCAGCAGGTAGTCGCCCACCATCTGGCGGATGTCACGGTCGTCGTCGACAACCAGGATGTGATCGGTGTGGGTGGACATGAAGAACGCTCGGCCGCCGTCAGGATGGGGTCATGCCCCGTGGCGCTGATGTTAACGCCCCTGTGGCAGTCACTGGGACCGGCGCAGGTCGCTCTTTGTACCAAAGTGTGTACGAAGCCTGCCTGGGTGCATTCGGAGACAAAAAGCCGGGTTGCAGGACACCCCGCGGATACGCGC
>JAEXNZ010000197.1 GCA_023439425.1 Pseudomonadota bacterium | reverse complement strand
GAGCAGCCGGGCAAGCCCGGCTCTACAAAACCCCCGCGGCGACCCTTGTAGAGCCACGCCATGCGTGGCTGAACAACGTTAAGGCGCGAACTCCGGTGCTCGTCCGTAATCCTCCTCCAGGAACGGCTTGTCCCCAAACAGGAACCCGTAATAGAACCGCCGCAACTCCCCGTGATACGCCCGAATCCGGTCCTGATACGCAAGGTGCGCCTGCATATCCGTACCCGCCATCCGCGTCAGCGCCCCCTGCAGCCCAACCGGGGGCAACACCCAGCCCAGCGTATTCGCCGCCTTAGTGCGCTTCTCTATACCCTCACTGTAAGCCGCACTCATCGGCGCAACTTCATCATCCCCATTCTGGTGAAACGCCAGATACCACTTGTAATGGAACTCAGTACCCAGCGCAGCCGACTGACTCCATTCCGGATACTTCGCATAGAAGCGCTGCATCGTGTCCTCACGCGGAATATCCCACGCCCCGTTCACCGCCTCACGCTGGGCGCGCGCAATCTCGGCCCCTTGTTCCACCGGAATGGCCCGCTCGATCGCCACGTTGGACAGCGCCGGCAACACCAGCGCCACGGTGACCCACATAGCGGCCAGCGATGCAGCATTGGTGCTGGACGCCCAACCGCGCCATGCCACCAGCACGGCCACGGCCACCCAGAAGGCGAGGTAAGCCACCATCAGCGCCAGCACGGCGACGATCTGAAGTGCGGGCACACTCTGCTGGATCGCCACCACCGCAAACGGAACGCCGAGGCAAAGGCTCAAAGCGAGGCCCCTCACCACCGCCCGCCGTCCATACAGCCGGGTCAGCGATCCCGGCAGGCTCGCCAACGTCCGCTCCCGTCCAGACTCCCGCTCGGCCGAGCGCAGATCGTGGAACAGCACGATCACAAAAAGCGGAGCCAGGAAGGTGAGCAGGAACGCGAAGTCGAAGCGGCCGGCCAGCGCCAGCTCCGGATTGAAGGCATCGCCATCGTGGATCTGCGCCTCCAGCCCCAACGCCCGCACGCGCAGCACAAAGGGAGCCACGTCCCGCATGCCCACCGCGGCAAACGCCAGCGGGGAAGGCGGGTTCCAGGTGGGATGGAATGAGTAATAGGCGGCCGTGCCTGCATCCTGGGACGCGCCATTCTTGGCCACCAACGCGGCCATGTCTTCGGCCTGCAGCCCGGCGATACGGGCGATGGCCTCACGCTGGCTGTCGATCCGCTGCACACCGGAGAGGAGGCTGGCCACGGTCAACGCCGCCAGCAAGGCCAGGCCGGCCACGGCCACCTTGGAGCGCAGCAGCAGGGTCCATTCGAACTTCCAGAGTTTCATCGCGCCACCTCCAGACGGCGGGCGCTCAGGGCGAGCGCGAGCAGGGTGGCCAGCAACCAGCCAAACAGAATCAGCAGGCCCGGCGACAGGCTGTGCAACACGGTTGTCCACGCCGGCGGGCTGAACTGGAAGTGCGGGATCTCCTGCCAATGGCTGCTGTCCACGCGCTTGCGCTGGTCGGCACCGGCGTCCTTGGCGGTATCGTCGGCGTAGCTCACCCCGTCGGCCTGCAGCTGGTTCAACTGCTGCACCAGCCGATAGCGGTGCGCTTCGGCCTGATCGAGGAACCGCAGGTGTGCGGAAAGATCCGTCGCGGCCGCCGCCATCGACAGCTGGCGCAGGGCGATGGACGGGCTGAGCAGCGCGAACCGGCCCACAAGCTCGTTCTGCTTGTGCTGCGCCTCGGCACTACGCTCGGCGTAGTCGTTGAACAGCGCGGACGTCACCCGTTCGCCTTCCACCGCCAGCAGGCCTTTGTAGTTCACCGGCAGGTCTTCAATGCGCGACACGCCATACTGCTCCAGCACCTTGCGGCGGAACGCGGAGAAGTAGGGGTCATTCGCATCGTGGCTGTCGCCCAGCGCCCGCAGGTCGCGGCCGATGCCGACCTCGGTCTGCAGCCGGTCCGGCAACGTGTAGGCGGCATACGCCACATCGGGCGCAACGCGCGGTATCAGCAGGGCCGACACCGCCCACAGTGCCACCAGCACCAGCAGGGCATCGCGCCGACGTGCGAGCAGTGCGGATGCAGCGGCAATCACCGCACACCAGCTGCCGAGGTACAGCACATAGCCCAGCATCAACACAGACGCCACCACGCCGGAGGCCCCGGGTGCTGCTGCCAGCACTGCCAACCCAATGAAGGCCGGCAGCATGAACACCAGCGACACCAGCCACAGTGCAGCCAGCTTGCCACCCACAATCGCCCTTAGCGAGGCCCCCTGCAGCATCAGCTGCCGCAACGTGCCGCGCTCGCGTTCCTGGGCCAGTACCCCGTGCCCAAGGAAGATCAGCACGAGCGGTGCCAAAATCTGCAGCACAAAGGCCGGCGTGAGCTGGCCGAAGCGGGTAAGGATCGAGCTCTGCATCACATCGCCGAAGTTGGCCGTGTTCTGCCGATGCCCCTCAAGGAACATGCTGCTGCCGGTAAACGGATCCACCCCAGGATCGAACGCCGCCAGCGCCGAGGGCAGCCGATACACGAAGTGCCCGTAGTGCACCACGCGATGCGGATGCCGGTCAGGCTGGGCGTCAAACGCCTCCTGCGCCGCCGCCTGCTGCCGCTGCCGGTACTCCGCCGCCGACTGCATATGGTGCGAAGAGACCACAGTGGCGGCCACCGCCAACAGCGTCAGCAGCACAATGCCCGCAACCGCAGTACGGTCCCGCAGCATCGCGCGCAGTTCGTTGCGCATCACCAGAACCCAGGCACTCATGGGTCGCGGCGCGGTCATCACGCTACCCCTGGTCACGATGCGATGCCCGGTAGTGGGGGGCGCCGGGCGGCGCCCCCCCCCCCGCCCGCAAAAAAAA
>JAEXNZ010000367.1 GCA_023439425.1 Pseudomonadota bacterium | reverse complement strand
GCTTGGTGTTGGACAGCTCGATCCAGATCTTTTCGTCCTGCAGGCCTTCCAGCTCGATCTTGCCCACGTCGGGCACCCGCTGCAGCTCCAGCTGGATGCGGTCGGCGTAGTCGCGCATCACCGCGTAATCGAAGCCTTCGCCAGTCAGTGCGTAGATGTTGCCGAAGGTGTCGCCGAATTCGTCGTTGAAGAACGGCCCGACAATCTCACGCGGCAGGGTCGGCTTGATGTCGCCCACCCGCTTGCGGACCTGGTACCACAGGTCCGGGATCGCCTTGGAGCGCAGGCTGTCCTTTGCCGCGAAGATCACCTGCGACTCGCCCGGGCGCGAGTACGAGCGGATGAACTCGTACTGCCCGGTGTTGAGCAGGGCCTTCTCGATCGGCTCGGTCACCTGGCGCGAGACCTGTTCGGCGGTGGCGCCCGGCCACTGCGTGCGCACCACCATCACCTTGAAGGTGAACGGCGGATCTTCGGACTGGCCCAGGTGCTTGTACGACCACGCGCCGATGATGGCGAATGCGAGCATGGCAAACAGCACCAGTGGCCGGTTGCCCAGCGCCCACTCGGAAAGATTGAAGCGGCGCACGGGCTCAGTTCCCCTTGGTCGCAGCAGCTGCCGGCTTCGCAGCCGGGTTCAGCAGCGGGCGGTTCTGACGATCCACCGGAGCCACCACCTGGCCTTCGCGCAGCAAATGCCCACCGGCAGCCACCACCCAATCCTGCGCGGCCACGCCGCCCAGCACCGGCACCGCATCCGGTCCGTACGCGCCCACCGTCACCGGGGTCGCCTTCAGCGCGCCGTTGGCCGGGTTGACCACCCACACGCTGGCCTTGCCGTCCGTGCCACGCTGCACCGCGCCCAGCGGCAGCTGCAAGGTGCCGCTGCGGCCTGCGCCGGCGAACACGCGCGCGCTCTGGCCCAACTCGACGTCCTTCAAGGCTTCCTCGGCCAGGCTGACCCGCGCCGCATAGGTACGGGTCTGCGCATCGGCGGCCGGGGCAATCTCGCGGATCGAACCCGGCAGCAGCCGGCCCGGCGTATTCCACAGTTCCACCTGCACCTGCTGGCCGACCTTGTAGTCGCGGATATGGCTTTCCGGCAGCGCGATCAGCACCTCGCGGCCGCCGTCAGCGGCCAGGGTGAAAATGGTCTGGCCGGCACTGACCACCTGCCCGGCTTCAGCCTGACGGCTGGCGATCACGCCATCGGCCGGCGCGCGCAACTGCGCGTAGGCGGCCTGGTTGCGGGCCACGTCCAGGTTGGCGCGGGCGGCATTGGCCTGGCCCTGCGCGGCCTTGAACGCGGCGGTCTGCGCATCCAGCGTCGACTGGCTGACCAGTTGCTGCTCAGCCAGCTTGGCGTAGCGCTTCTGGTCATCGCGGGCGCGCACAAGGTCGGCTTCGGCGGCGGACAGCTGGGCCTGGCTGGCACTTGCCTGGGCGGCATAGTCGGACACGTCCAGTTCGGCCAGCACATCGCCCTTTCGCACGCGCTGGCCAGCATCGACATGGCGGCGGATCAGGTGCCCACCGACCTGGAACGACAGCGTGCTTTCCTCGCGTGCATGCACCTCGCCCGGATAGGCCGCCACTTCCTGGCCGGCCACCGTGCCCGGCTGCACCACCAGCACCGGCAGCGGTGCCGGCGGCTCCGCGTCCTGCTTGCCACACGCTGCCAGCATCAACGCCAGCAGCCCACCGCCCATCCATCGCACGTTGTTCATGAGGTCCTGGACCTTGAAGAAACCGGAAGAAAGCGACACCGACGAGACACTCTATATCGGCATCGAAATTATTGAACCGACCGGTATAGTATAAATATCGAACCGATTGGTCTAGTATTCAATCAATGACCGATCCGACCTCTTCCTCTGCGCCGCCCAAGCCCTCTGCCAAGGCCGCCGGACCCGGACGTCCGAAGGACCTGGGCAAGCGGGCCGCGATCCTCGACGCCGCCAAGGCGCTGTTCGTCGAGCAGGGCTACACCGGCGTCAGCATGGACAGCATTGCCGCCCAGGCGGGCGTGTCCAAGCTGACCGTTTACAGCCATTTCGGCGACAAAGAGACGCTTTTCACCGAAGCTGTGCAGTCCACCTGCATGGAAATGCTGCCCGATGCCCTGTTTGTAACGGATGCCGAAGGGCCACTGCGTGAACAGCTGCTCGGCATCGGCCAGGCGTTCTTCGCCATGATCACCTCGCCCGCGGCGGTGGCGGTGCAGCGGGTGATGATGGCCCCGGACACCGACGACCGGATCCGCGAGATGTTCTGGGTGGCCGGCCCGCAGCGCACCAGCGCGGCCCTGGCCGAGTTCCTGCGCGGCCGCACCGCCCGCGGCGAACTGGACATCCCGGACTTCCAGACCGCGGCCCTGCAGTTCTTCACCCTGATCAAGGGCGAGCTGCATACGCATATGATGTGCGGCATGCGCCCGGCCCCGGCCGAATGCGATGCCGACGCCCATGTGCACGCCAGCGTCGACTTCTTCCTGAGGGCGTACGCTACCCGCCGCTAGCCCTGTTTTCACAACCTGAATGGACCGGAGGTCGCGGTGACTTCCGGCACTGCGTCTCCCACATGTCGGCAGCGATGCTTTGATCGCGCCGCCGGCTCCCGGCACCGGTAAAATGGCCGGCCCACTGCGCTGGA
>JAEXNZ010000365.1 GCA_023439425.1 Pseudomonadota bacterium | reverse complement strand
CATCTTCCTCATGTTATTGCTCCTTTCCCCGCACGGCACCAACCCCGGCACCTTCCATGCGCCGGGGAAGTATCTCTTTCATTTGGGGCGGGATCAATTGCCGGATGCGACAGTTTCCGGAGTGTGATGTTCGTCACTCTCGCCCTTCGCCACCAGGGTGGTCAGGGCCAGATCGCCGGTAACGTTGAGTGCGGTGCGGCACATGTCGAGGAAGTGGTTCACGCCCAGGATCAGGCCGATGCCCATCGGGTCGACGCCGACCATGGCGCAGATCATCGCCACCACCGGCAGCGAGCCGGACGGCACGCCGGCCGTGCCGATGCCGCCGAGGATGCAGACCACCATCACCATCAGCTGCTGGGTGATGCTGAGCTCCACGCCGAAGAACTGGGCCAGGAAGATCACCGTGACACCTTCAAACAGCGCGGTGCCGTTCTGGTTCGCGGTTGCGCCCACGGTCAGCACGAAGCGCGACACACGCTGCGGCAGGCCCATCTGGTCAGCCACGCGCAGCGCGGTCGGCAAGGTGGCGTTGCTTGAAGCGGTGGAGAAGGCCATCACCGTAGCCTCCTGGGTGTCGCGGAAGAAGGCCAGCGGAGAGCGCCCGGACAGCCACACGGCGACGCCGTAGCTGACCACCATGTGCAGCCCCAGCGCCAGCACCACCACGCCCACATACGCACCGAGGCGGATCAGCAGGTCGAAACCGAAGATCGCGGCCAGGTTGAACATGAAGCAGGCCACCGCGTACGGGGCCAGGCGGATCACCAGGTTGATCAGGGTCATCGAAATCTCGAACACGCCCTCGATGCCCTTGCGCAGGGTGGCAACCTTGTCTTCCGGCGACAGCACCATGCCGATGCCGAACATCAGTGCGAAGAACATCAGCGACAGAATCGCGCCGTTGCTGGAGGCGGCCGCCAGCACGTTGCTGGGAACGATCGACAACAGCATGTCCATGCCCTTGGGCTGCTCGCCGATGTTGGCAACGATCTCGCGGCTGCGTTCGACGTTCTCGTGCAGCAACTGGGCGGCCATGGCCGGATCCACGCCGACGCCGGGCTTGAGCAGATTGACCAGCACCAAGCCGATACCCACGGCCACGCCGGACAGCACTACGGTGTAGGCCAGCGTCTTCCAGCCGATCCGGCCGAGGGCGCGGATGTCGCCCATCTCCGACACGCCCATCACCAGCGCCGAGAAGATCAGCGGCACGATCAGCATGAAGATCAGGTTGAGGAAGAGCCCCGACAACGGCGTGGTGACGTAGGTCATCACCGCGCGGGCGGCTTCGGTCAGGCCGCCGATGTTGCCCTCGAGGGCATGCACGATCAGGCCCAGGACCAGGCCCAGCCCGAACCCGATGAACATTTTCCAGTGCAGGGGGAGTTTCTGCCGGGGCGGCGTCTGCCCGGGAGTTGCGGCCTCAGTCATCGAGCGGTGTTCCTATGGTGATCGGACAGCTTAGCAAAGCCGGCAGGGACTGCCGGGCACCCCTCAACGGCCCGGAGGATACAAGGGTGCCAGGCCAGTGTGGTCAGTCGACGCCACCTGCCGCCAGTGCGGTCCGTCATGGAAGGCCCGGCGCAGGGCCTGCCGCGCCACGGCCACGCCCCCGCCGCTCCGGCTCCAGCGCGCGGCCTGCATGGCCTGCAGGGCCTGGCGCTGGTCGGGTTCAGCCAGCGCCGCCAGCACGTCGTCCAGCCCGCGCAGCCCGCCCATGCCGGCCAGGGTGGCGATCACCTCGTCCAGGCTGCCGGTATCCAGCAGCTGGCGCAGCTCCGCCAGCGTGGGCGACCGCCGGGCTCCGGCAGCACCAAGGGGGGTGCCGTCCACCGGCTGCCGGCGGCGACGCCAGCCCCATGCCAGGGTCAGCAGCCACAACAGCGCGAACCCACCCGCTGCGGCGATCCAGCCCCACGGCCGGGCCGGTGCGGCCGCTGGCAGCGCAGGCGCTACGGTGCCGCTTTCGCCACCTGGCAGGGCCTCGCGGGTGTCCTGCGGCGGCGGTGTGACCGGGGCGGCGCTGCTGCCCTGCCCCACGGTGAGGGTCAGGTCCGGCAGCGTGGCGGTCTGTGCCTGGGCGTTGCGCACGTCCCACCACGGCATGCGCAGCCCAGGCACGACCAGGGTGCCGGGCTGGCGCGGGACGATGGCATAGCGTCGGGTCAGCTTCAGCTGCGGGGTGCTGCCGTTGAAGCTCTCGTCGTACTGCGCCGGTTCGGCAAACACCTGCGCATCGGCGCCGGCGTCGATCTCCGGCAACTCCGGGAACTGCGCGCGAGTGGCCCCGTCCGCGACGGCCTCGACCATGACGGTCACGGCTTCTCCGGCGCGGGCACGGGTCGGTGCGGCGGTGTAGCGCAGGCGCAGGTCATGCAGCGGCAACCACGGCTGAGGGGCTTCGACCGGCTGCGGCTGCACCTGCAGCGACTGGTCCGGCGCGGTGGCGCGCAGGCGGCCGTTGCCGCCGCCGAACATCTCGTCGAAGAAGCCCCCGGCCGCGCGCCCTTCGAAGCGCGCCCCCGGCAGCAACAGCGGGCCGCTGCGTTCGGGAATCAGCAGGTAGCGCCGCTCCACCAGGTTGTAGCGGCGGCCGTTGACCTCGCGCACCAGACTGCGGTCCTGGCCGACCCGCTGCATCGATGCACCGTCGGGCGCGTCCAGCCCCAGCTCGCCGGACAGCAGCTGCGAGGCGTAGTACAGCCGTACCACCACGCCCACACTCTGCTGCACGTAGGGGTCGCGGTCATCCACCTCCATTTCCAGAAACGCGGTCGCATTGCCGCGCACCGGTGGGGCCGTGCTGGAATCCACCGGCGGCGTCTGCGCGTGCGCGGGAACGCCCAGCGCCAGCAGCACACCCAGCGGCACCGCACAGGCCAGCCGTTTGAAGAGGGCACTCATCGTCCTTCCTGTCTCCTGCGTTCGTTTTCGCGCTGGAACTTGGCCCGCAGCAGGCTGCCGGGATCATCGGGCACGCGTCGCATCCAGGCCTCCACCGCCTGGCGCTGTTCGCGCTGCTGCGCGGTTTCAGCCACGGGCTGCGCCGGTTCCTGGCGGGCATCGCCATCACCGGACTGACGCTGCAGCGCCTGGCGCATGCGCTCGCGCTGCGCGGCGTCCGCACGGGCCTGTTCAGCCGGATCGGGCTGGCCTTGATCCTGGGATTGGCCATTGTTGCCCTGTGAGGGCTGTGGCGTTCCGTTGGATGAAGGTTTCTGTTG
The DNA here is from genome assembly GCA_023439425.1 of Pseudomonadota bacterium. Taxonomy (GTDB): domain Bacteria; phylum Pseudomonadota; class Gammaproteobacteria; order Xanthomonadales; family Xanthomonadaceae; genus Stenotrophomonas. The sequence continues at coordinate 7,741 of JAEXNZ010000365.1, read as the reverse complement.
TTGTTGCTGTTGCTGCTGTTGTGGCGGGGTCTTCGACGATGGCGAAGACTGGCCCGGCTGCTGTTGCTGGCCCTGTTGTCCGCCGGAGGGCGGTTTGCGCTTGCGCGCCGCATCGACCGCTGCGCGGTTGGCGACCGCGTCCGGCATCCCGGGTTGCAGCTTCAACGCCTGGTCGTAGGCCTCGATGGCCGCATCCAGCTGCCCTTGTCGGGCCAGCGCGTTTCCGAGGTTGTAACGCCCTTCGGCGCTTTGGACCGGTTCGAACTGCTGCTGGGCGATCGCGAAATCCCCCCGTCTGTAAGCATCGACGCCGGTGGACAGGCGTTGCTGGTCGCGCTGGTCGGCGCGCTGCCACCAGTCACGTTCAGCGGCCTGCACCGAGCTGGGCAGCATCAAGGGCGCGCAGCACAGCCACAGCACGACCACGGCGATGCCGCGCCGACGGAACGCCCACAACGACAGCAACAGCAACGGCGGCAACAACCAGTATCCCTCGTCCTGCCAGGATCGCGACTGCCCGGGGCGCAGGTCACCACCGTCACCGCGCGGGCGCAACACGTCCAGCGCACGCAGGTCGGCATCGTCATCGCTCAGCCTCGCATAGGCACCACCGCCGGCGCTGGCCAGCGCGCGCAGGCTGGGCTCGTCCAGCTGCGCGCGTGCGATCTGTCCGTCATCGCCGCGATACGCTGCGCCGTCCGGCGTGCCCAGGCCCAGCACGGACACCCGCATCTGCTGGGCCTGCGCGCGTGCTGCGGCGCTCTGGTCAGCCGCGTCAGCGCGATCGGTGATCAGCAGGATGTCGCCCTGTTTCGCGCCGGACTGCTGCAGCAACAGCACGGCGGCATCCAGCGCGCGCGCAGCCTGCTGGCCATCGCGTGGCATCACATTGGGATCCAATGCGTCCAGGTACAGGGCGACGTTGGCGCGGTCGGCGGTCAACGGAGCCACGGTGAAGGCGTCATCGGCGTAGACCAGCAGCGCCACTTCACCGCCGCTGCGCTCACGCAGCAGGGTCGCCAGTTTGGCCCGCGCCTGCAGCAGCCGCGACGGTGGCGGGTCACTGGCGCGGACCCGGCTGGACAGGTCCAGCGCGACCACCAGCGGTGACGGGGTCTGCCACAGCGGCTGCGCGGATTGACGCCAGCTGGGTCCGGCCAGGGCCAGCACCGCCAGGGTCCACCCCGCCAGCAGCAGAACCAGTATCCACCACGACCGGCGCACGCCCGGGACCAGCAGGTGCGGAAGCAGGTGCGCATCGACGGCATGCAGCCAGACGCTGGCGCGGCGGCGACGCCAGTGCCACAGCAACGCGATCAGCGGCAGCGCCAGCAAGGCCCACAGCGCGACGGGGCGAAGGAAATGCAGGTGCGCAAGCACGTCCATCAGCGCCACCGCCGTGGCAGCAGCCAGGCCAACGCGCCCAGCAGCACTGCTACGCCGAGCGGCCACGGGTATCGCTCGATGCGCGGGCGCACCGCTTCGCCCGGGGCCACGATCGGCTCCAGCCGGTCCAGCTCGGCATAGATGCCGGCCAGCTGGTCGGTGTCGCGCGCGCGAAATGCACGGCCACCGGTCATCGCGGCAATCTTCTGCAGCGTGGCTTCGTCGACCGGGTCTTCGCCGGCGGCGATCTGCACGCCGAACAGGCGCAGGCCGCCTTCGCCACCAAATCCGATGGTGTATACGCGCACGCCTTCGGCCTTGGCCAGCTCCGCTGCGCGCAATGGCGTCAGCACGCCGGCGTTGTTGACGCCGTCAGTGAGCAGAATCAGCACCCGCTGCCCCTCCGGCTGTTCACGCAGGCGCTTCACGCCCAGTGCGATGGCATCGCCGATGGCGGTGTTGTTGCCGGCCAGGCCGAGCTCGCTGTCGGTCAGCTGGGTGCGCACGGTGGCCAGGTCGGCGGTGATCGGGGTCAGCGTGTAGGCGCGGTCGCCGAAAATCAGCAGGCCCACGCGGTCGCCCGCACGCCGGTCCAGGAAGTCGGCCAGCACCGCTTTGGCGGCCTGCACGCGCTGCACGATCTGCGCGCCCAGCTGCATGTCCGGCTCGCTCATGCTGCCGGAGAAGTCCACTGCCAGCATCAGTTGCCTGCCCTGCTGTGGTGGCACGATCGGCTCGCCCAGCTGCTGCGGTCGCGCCGCGGCGACGCACAGGCTGATCCATGCCAGCCATAACAGCAGGTGCCCAGGCCGCAATACGGACAGCCGAACACTGGCACCGCCCAGCGCAGCCAGCGATTCGGGTGCATAGGGCACGCGCAGGGCCGGACCTGCGTCATTGCGAGCCGGCAGAACCCGCATCAACAGGGGCAACGGCAAAGCCAGCAGCAGCCAGGGCCATGCCAGGGAATCCAGCCAGGACAACCCTGCCGGCAGCGCGAAGGCGATCATGTACGCAGGCCGGTCATCAGTTGCACGAAGCGGCCGCAGGCCAGTGGGCGCAGCCGCGCCACGGCCGCCGCATCCACCTCGCGGCGGTAACCGCCGTCGAGCAGCAGCCGTGCTCCTCCGGCGGAGAACTCAGAATTTTCCGGCGCATCAAGGAACTGCAGCCATGCGGTGCCCTGCAGCAGCTCCGCCCCAGGTGCGCGCACCCGTGCCGCACGGCGCAGCAGCTCGGCCATCGCGGCGACTTCGTCCGCCGGGGTCACCGCAGCCGCCAGCGCGGTCGCGAAGTGCTGCTGCCAGCGCCGCCGCAGGCGGCGTCGACGCACATGCCACGCCCACGCAAGCAGCGCCATCAGCGCGCATGCGCCAATGACAAGCCACCAGCCCGGCGGCAAGGGCCACCAGCCCGGCGCGGCTGGCAGGTGTACATCGCGCAGCTGCAATGCGGTGGCTGCGTTCATGCCACCACCGCGGTGGGAACCGGGCCCAGCCAGGCATCACTGGGATCATCACTGGCGATCACCTGGACCCGGATACGGCGAGCACCGAGCGTCTGTTGCAGCGCCTGCAGCGGACTGACGAAGTGCTGTGCCCACTGCGCGCGCACGGCGGGGTTGTCCAGGTCCAGCGCCACCTGCTGCCCCTGGCTCTGGAAGGGCAGCAGCCCGCTGGGGGGAGCCAGTTCCAGTGGGTCTACCAGCAGCATCAACTGCACGTCGTGATGCATCGCCAGGCCGGCCCAGCGCGAGGCTGGCACGTCCGCTGCGCGCGTGGGGTCGGCCAGCACCACCACCCGTGCCCCCGGTCGCAGCAGACGCGCGGCCTGCCCGAGTCCGTGGTCAAGTCCGGCGTCATCCGCCGGGGGCGATGCATACCAGCGGGTCAGCGCATCCAGCACGCGCAGCACCCCGCGCGTGCCACCTGCGGGCGCGATGGGGGGCGTGACCTGACTGCCACGCAACGCCGCCAGCCGGTCGCCCTGGCGCTGCGCCAGCCACGCGGCGACCGCGCCAACGCGCGCGGCCTGCACGGATTTGAAACGCACCCGGGTGCCGAAATACAGCACCGGATCGGTACCGGCCACGAGCAGTGTCATGCGTTCGCGCTCAGCCTGGAACAGCTTCGTGTGCGCGCGCCCGCTGCGCGCGGTCACCCGCCAATCGATATGGCGGGCATCGTCGCCGGCCACGTACTCGCGCGACTCGGCGTACTCCATGCCGCGCCCCCGCAGGGGCGACGGAGCCTGGCCGGCCAGCCCGTGCCGCCCACGCTTCGGCGGTGCCAGGCGGTGCACACTGCGGCGCAGCGCGACCAGCTCAGCCAGCGTTGGCTGCAGCCCGTTGCCCTCCTGCGCAAGCATGCGCTCAGGGTACCGGCACGCGGGCCAGCACCTCGGCCACCAGGCGCTCGCCGTCCCAGCCTTCGGCAGTGGCCTCGTAACTGGGCAGCACGCGGTGGCGCAGCACGTCCGGTGCGACGCTGCGGATGTCGTCCGGGGTGACGTAATCCCGGCCCTGCAGCCAGGCGCGGGCCCGGGCACATCGTTCCAGTGCGATCGACCCGCGTGGGCTGGCACCCCAGGCAATTCGGCGCGCCAGCGCGGTGTCGTATCGGGCCGGTTCGCGTGTGGCCAGCACCAGTTCCACCAGATAGCGCTCCAGCGCGGGTGCCATGTGCAGATCCAGCACGGCGCGGCGCGCGGCAAACACATCGGCCAGCGGCATGCGCACCGGTGGCGGTGGTTGCTGGCCGAGGGCGTCGCGTGCCCGTTCGCGGGCAAGCCGGAGAATCTCGGTTTCCGCGTCCACATCGGGGTAACCGATGCGGACATGCATCAGGAAACGATCCAACTGCGCTTCGGGCAGCGGGAAAGTGCCCTCCTGCTCGATCGGATTCTGCGTGGCCATGACCAGGAACAGCGGCGGCAGCGCATAGGTGTGCCGGCCCACCGTGACCTGGCGCTCGCCCATGGCTTCCAGCAATGCCGACTGCACCTTGGCCGGCGCGCGGTTGATTTCATCGGCCAGCAGAATGGGATGGAAGATCGGGCCGGGTACGAATTCGAAGCGGCCTTCCTGAGGACGCCAGATCTCGGTGCCGGTCAGATCGGCTGGCAGCAGGTCCGGGGTGAACTGCACGCGCGAGAAGTCGGCCTCCAGGCGCGCCGCCAGCGCGCGGATGGCGGTGGTCTTGGCCAGCCCGGGAGCCCCTTCGACCAGCAGATGGCCGTCGGCCAGCAAGGCGGTCAGCAGACGGTCGACCAGTTCGCGCTGGCCGACGATCTCGCGGGCCAGCGCATCGCGCAGTGCACGGAAGCCGTCGTGAAGTCGATCGGGGGCAGCAGCGGCGTCGGCCGAAGAAGCGGCGGTATCGAGCTCGGGCATCGGAGGTGGCAGGTTCATGGCATCCGTAAGACCGGCGGAGGACGCGCCGGGTTCCCCTCACATCATGGCAGGACTGAGGATGCAGCGGGATCAAGGTTGCCTGAACGCAGAATGGGCCGCACAAGGCGGCCCATTCTGGATCTGCTTGACCGTAGAGCCACGCGCTGCGTGACTGCACTGAGTCCGGCTGGGTCGAAGCCACGCAGGGCGTGGCTCTACACCCGATCGCGCCGCTTAGTTGGTCTTGGCCACGCGCAGCCCCTTCGGGGTGACGAAGCCCAGCAGTTCGGCCTTGTCCTTGTTGCGGCTGCGCTTCTTGAACAGGTTGCCGAGGAACGGCACGTCGCCCAGGAACGGCACCTTGTTCACGCTGTTACGGTCGGTGAACTCATACACGCCACCGATCACCACGGTCTGGCCGTCGTCCACCAGCACCGCGGTGTTCACTTCGCGGCGGTTGATGGTCGGAACCTGGCCGTAGCCGTCCAGCACGATGTAGCTTTCCACTTCATCCTTCTTGACCGACATGTTCAGGAACACGCGGTTGTCGTTGGTGATGGTGGGGGTGACCTTCAATTCCAGCAGCACTTCCTTGAACTGCACGTTCGGCGTGGCGGCCTGGCCACCGGTACCGCCGGTGATGGTCACATAGCCGATTTCCTTACCCTGCTTGATCACCGCTTCTCGCTGGTTGGTGGTGACCACACGCGGGTTGGAGATCACCTCGCCACGCGACTCCTGCTGCATGGCCGACAGCTCCACGTCCAGCAGGTAACCGGCGTTGAGGATCGACAGTGCCAGCGAGCCTGGATTGCTGGCGGCAGCTACCGCGTTGTTGAACAACAGGTTCGGCGTATTGAAGATCTGCCCCGGCGGAATCGGCACCGGCCCACCGTTGGCCTGCTGCTCCGCCAACGCTTCCAGATACTCGCTCTGCGCCTCGGCATTGTCATCGATGTTGTTGTGGTTCTGATCGACGTTGCCACCGAACCACACATTGTCGCGGCGACCGGAGATACCGAACTTGGCACCCAGTTCGCGTGCGAACGTGTCGGTCGCAATGACAATACGGCTTTCAATCAGCACCTGGTCAACCGGACGGTCGATCACGTTGATCAGCTCGCGCATGCGCGCGATCTTCTTCGGGATGTCGCTGATCATCAGCGTGTTGGTGCGCTCGTCAGCGACCAGACGACCGCGCGAGGAGAGGAAGCCGCTGTCCTGTTCTGCAGCACCGCCCTGCCCACCGCCGCTGCCACCACCGCTGTTGTTGCCGATGCCCTTGGCCTCGGTCAGCGCTTTGAAGATGGCCGCTGCATTGTGGTAGTTGATCTGCACGTATTCGGTGACCAGATCCTGGCGGTTCTCAATCGCGATGCGCGCGTCTTCCTTGTCCTGCTCGAACTTGGCCAGTTCGGGCTGCGGAGCCACCCAGATCACCTTGTTGTCCTGACGCTTGTCCAGGCCCTTGGCACGCAGCACGATATCCAGCGCCTGGTCCCACGGCACGTTGACCAGGCGCAGGGTGACATTGCCCTGCACGGTGTCGGCCGCAACGATGTTCAGGTTGGACTCTTCAGCGATCAACTGCAGCACGGTGCGCACCGGCACGTCCTGGAAGTTGAAGGTCACCGGCTTGCCGCTGTACCCACGTGCACCCAGTGCCGCAGCGGCCTGGGTGACGGTGGTGGCATTGATGGCACCGGTAGCCGCCACAGCCTTGCGCGGGCTGATCTCCACCACGTACTCGTTGCCGGTCTGGTAGGCCAGCGACTCGAATGCGCTGTTGGTGTTGAGCACCAGCTGAGTGCCGCCACCGTAGGGCTTCGGATCGATGCGCTGCACCGGGGTGGCGAAGTCGGTCACGTTGATCGACTTCTGCAGGCTCGCTGGCAGGGTCGCGTTGCCGACGTCGATGACGACGGCGTTGCCCTGGTTGCGCAGGTCGGGGTTGGCCCCGTTGCCGTCGAACTGCAGGATCAGGCGGCCGGAGCCGTCTTCACCGCGCTTGAAGTCGATCTTGGACACCGCCAGCGAGGCCGGGGCCGTAACCGGCGCGGCATCAGCAACAGCGTGCGTGGTCGCTGCCGACGTTGCCGCCATCAGCGTGCCATTGGCCAGCATGAGCGCGACTCCCAGCGCGCACATGTGGATCAGCTTCGGGCGCCGGGTGGGACGCTGCAGCATGGCGTTGGAAAAGGTCATCGTGCAATCCCCATAATCATTCATTGATCTTCAAGCGCGAGCGAAGCAGGCCGTTCCAGCCAGCCACCCGCGCCATCCGGCACCAGTTCAACCAGCTCGATCCGGTCTTCAAAGACACCGGTCACCCGGCCGTCGCTCTGCCCCATGTAAACGCCCGGACGCACCCGGTAGGTGACCTTGTCCGGAGCCATTACCAGCGCGACCAGCCCCGGGCCACCACCAATCGAACCGATCATGTCCAAGGCGTCCAGCGGGAAGGCTTCCATCGGCTCCTTGCGGCGGTCCGGATCCGGACGCATTCCGCCAGCACTGTCCTGCGAACGTGCCCAGGCATCGGTGAACGGATCGCGCAGCCCCTGCGCGGAGTACTCGAAGGTTTCGAACTGCTGCATGACCGGCAGCGGCTCAAGCGGCGGTGCCGGGCGCGCACGCACGTCGGCCACCCACTTTTCCAGATTCGGGGCGTCGCCCGGCGTGCTGGTGATGCCGCGGGCACAACCCGTCAGCAGCGCCAGCAACAGCAGGCCGCCGACCCGTGCAGTAGAAGCAAAGGTCATGGCTTACCTCCGTTCGGGGTGGCACCCGGTGTCGCAGCGGCAGCCGCCTTTTCCTGCGCTTCCATTTCAACGTCGTCCAGATAGCGGTAGGTCTTCACCGTGCCTGACAGTTCCAGTGCGCCGCTACGTGCGGTGATGCCAGTCTTGGGGTCCTTGGGCTTCAGGTTGATGTCGTGCATGGTCAGGATGACCACGCGCGGCA